>JAFOBC010000356.1 GCA_017382015.1 Clostridia bacterium | reverse complement strand
GAAGGCTCTTTGCGTTAACACGGCGATCCTCTTTCTCTACCCAAATAGAAGACTTGAACTCATTTGCCTTCTGGATGAAAAATGTTGCGGGGCGAGCGTGAAGGCCGACCTGATTCTGAACAGTTACATCTTTAACATACATAGTAAACAATCTCCCTCTGATATTGTTGTTGAAGGCAAAAAAGCCTATACGATTTCGTTCGTGTAATACATATTATACCACAAAAAAACGCTTCGTCAATGAGTTAAAGTGCCGTTTGCTAAAAATCGGCGGCAACGCCAAACAGCAGTTTTTTGTCAAACCTCAGTTTGTGCAGATTGCACACTTTTTTTTTAGAGTTTTTTGCATATTGCTGAGTGAAAAAGCTCGTATTGTAAAAAACATGTGTTTTTTTGCAAATTTGCTTGTAAGTGACAATGACTTTATTTATAATCGTATCAAGCTGAATTTGATGTATTTTTTATCGGAGGCAAGGATATGAAAAGGATGTTTGCTCTTCTTCAGGTGTTGCTGTTTGCGATTTCTTCGATTGCTGCAGGTGACTCTAATTTCAAGTTTCTGGTTGACCGTGCGGCAATAAGCCTCACGGCTACAACTCAGGTTGAGTTTGACACTATGGATGCGCGGCAGGCGGCAGTTTCGCAAGAGGAAAAAGACAGCTGCAGAGCCTGGTACAATGCCAATGTGCTGTGTACCGACAGCCCTGCATACAACTTTACCGCAGGCGGCAAATCACTCAGAAATAACCTTGTGGATTGGGATATATCCGTGGGTCAGGAGAGTGAGGCAGGCAAGGTATACCGGGGTGGCAAAACAACGTATGTTACGCTCACGCATAAGCACAGCGGTCTCGTCGCTACGGTGGAGGCCACGATTTATGAGGATTATGCTGCCTGTGAGTGGACTGTTTTTATTGCTAACGCAGGTGAAGGCAATTCGCCCGTAATCAAGGATTTTTATGCGGCAGATTGCGTTTTGCCTACGGGTGAAACAGAAGTATATATGAACAAAGGCAGTGAGCCTGCGGCGGATGATTTTCAGCTTATGAAATCCGACCTGGGTATAATTCCCATGTGCTTCAGCGCCAATGGCGGTCGCACGGAATCTTTCCTGCCTTACTTCAATCTTCACGGTGAAAAAGGTTCGGCAACGCTTGCTGTAGGTTGGTCAGGTCAATGGTTTGTGTCGCTTGCTCAGACGTTTGACGGTGTCAGAATCAAGGCGAAGCAGGAAACGTTCAAGGGTTACCTTGAGGCGGGCGAAGAGGTGCGCTCTCCGCTTGTTAACCTCACATTTTACAGCGGCGACAATGCACTCAAGGGTTTCAACTGCTACAGAAACTTTACGGTTGACTGTGTGTACCCCGAAGGCACAAAGCCTATTACAACGTCAGGCGTAGGTGTTGAGTGGCCTGAATCTACAATTGATTCGCTTGTTGCAAACATAAACTCAATACCCGATTGGTTTGCTGAAGCTGTGGATTACTACTGGATTGATGCAGGCTGGTATCCTATCAGAACAAGCTGGGGCGACAGCGTAGGTAACTGGTTTGTTGACCCGAAAAAGTTTGACCGCGGTTTTGCTGAGGTGTCTGCCGCCGCGCACGAAAAGGGTATAGGCATTATACTCTGGCACGAGCCTGAGCGTTGCAGTACGGATACAGAGGTTTATAATGAGTGCAAAAAGCACGACGGTTGGCTTGTTGAGCAGGATGAGGAAAGAAACCTTGTAAACATAGGTATTGATGAATGCCTTGAATATACCATTTCAATTATGCAGCGTTCTATTACCGAAAACGGTGTTGATTACCTGCGAATAGACAGCATACCTGAGCCCGAGCCTTTCTGGAATAAGGCAGAGAAGGCAAGAGGCGACGGCAGAAAGGGTATCACGGAAAATCATTACGTAGCAAACCTTTATAAGATGTTTGATACTCTGCAGGAGAATAACCCCGGACTGCTGATTGATAACTGCTGTTCAGGCGGTAAGCGCCTTGATATTGAGATGTCACGCAGGAGCATTCCGCTGTGGAGAAGTGACTACAACTGTATGGACGGCGAGGGCAACTCAAAGCCCGATATCCTTCAGGCAACACAGTCACAGACTTATGGCATTTCATTCTGGCTTCCTTATAACGGCACCTGCGCTTACGTTGACGGCGAGTATGCCGACCGTACAAACATTATATGCTGTTCACAGAGGCTTGGCTACAAAGAGATAAGAGAGCTTATGGTAGGTAACTACTATCCGCTTGCAAACGGTGCTCTGGATACAAGCAAATATCTTGCAATGCAGTTTGATGATAATGCAAGGCAGGGTACAGCACTCGTATATAAGCGTGAAAACGTGGAGAATGATTCATACACGCTCCGACTTAACGGACTTGAGCCTGATACGGTCTATGAGGTTTATGACTACGATAACCCCGGAACCGTGTACGAAAAGAGCGGCAATGAGCTTATGAATCAGGGAATTGAGCTGACGATAAATGAAACGCCAAAAGCTGTAATCATTTTGTACAGCGCAAAATAAAATAAACAGAGCCGATGACTCAGGTCATCGGCTCTTTCTTTTGTTCGTTTATTCGCTTTCTGTGCCGTCAGTGAAGTTTTCGTCCTTGAAACGAAGAATCTTTTTAGATGCGCTCTTTAAAAATTCTGCTTTTCTGAGCTTGAATCCGCGGATGTGTTTGTAGTGAGGAAGCTTCTCGTTAACCTGCTTTACTACGCTTGCGAAAAGCGTCTGCAGGTCATCGTCTGTATATTCCGTGCTGCCGAAATGCTCCTTAAGAGCTTCATCGTCGGGGAAGATAGAGCACTTGACGAGTGTTTCACCCTTTTCGTTTTCTTCGGCGTAAACCATAACCTCGTTGACGAGGGGATTGAGGCTGAGATGGTATTCAAGCTCTTCGGGGTAAATATTTTTGCCGTTTTCGGTAACGATAACGTTTTTGATTCTGCCGCTGATGTAAACTCTGCCCTTTTCGTCGAGTTTGGCGAGGTCGCCTGTGTGAAGGAATCCGTCCTCGTCTATAACCTCTGCGGTAGCTTCGGGGTTGTTGTAGTAGCCGAGCATAACCATCTGACCCTTGACGCAAAGCTCGCCGCAGCCTGTCTGCGGGTCGGGGTCAATGATTTTTGCCTGTGTGCCGGGGAGTGCAAGACCGACAGATTCTGCAAGGTGAAGCTTATCGTTGTTCATAACAGCGAGCGGTGCGCACTCTGTGAGGCCGTAGCCGAAGAGAATCTGGATGCCGAATGCCTCGAAGTCACGAAGAATTTCGGGGCGGATGGGAGCAGCGCCGCAGATGATAAGGCGCATATTGCCGCCGAAAGCATCCTGAATTTCTTTGAAGAACACCTTGCGAAGGTCGATGCCTACCTTGCCTGCGATTTTGCAAACCTTTGAGCCGAACTTGAAAAGAAATTCGCCGTGGGGTTTTGCCTTGATGCGCTGCATAAGGCGGCGGTGTACTGTTTCGAGGATGAGGGGAACGGCAACAAATATTGAGGGAGAGAACTCCTTCATATTTTTGAGCACGTATTTGAAGCCGTCGCAGAATGTGACCTTAGCACCGCAGTAGGGTGCAAAGAAAAGGATAATTGTGCTTTCGTATGTGTGGTGGAGGGGGAGCATTGAAATGCCTGTGTCCTCCGGATAAATCTTGAGGATGCTCATTGCTGATTTGACTTCGAAGCAGAAGTTGCGGTGGCAGAGCATAACGCCCTTTGCAGCGCCCGTTGTGCCTGAAGTGAAGAGGAGCGAGCACATTTTATCGGGGTCGATAACAGCGTTGATGTATTCCTTATTGCCTGCCTCAAGTAACTCTTTGCCCTTGGCGAGCAGCTTGGAGAATGAGAGGATGCCGTCCTCATCTTCCTCATAGTCGAAGCAAACGATTTTGATATCGGGGTTCATCCGGTCTCTTTCGAGCACTTTGAGCAGCTGCTTATCGCAGAAGATAAGCGTTGAATCGGAAGTGTCGAGAATGCCGTTGATATCGGGGAAAAGGAGCTCCTTATCAATCGGAACGGCAACGCCCACACCGTTGATGATTGCCATATAGCTAAGGCACCACTCGTATCTGTTGTTTGCAGAAATAGCGAGGTGCTTGCCCTTGTAGCCCATTGAAAGCAGGGCTGTGCCGAGCGCATTGATGTCGTTGACGTATTCGTTAAAGGTGATAAGGCGGCTGCTGTTTTTTGTTTTGATTTCGAAAGCGTTACGCTCTCCGTAAAGGTCGCAGGTCTGCTGGAGCAGTTCTTTTATAGTGTTGAATTCACGAACCTTGTAAAAAGATTTCGTTGCAGGTGCCAATATTTCGTTTCTGCTTTTCTTTTCCATTCTGTCCTCCGGTTTTTTTGCCGTTTTCGAATAACTCGTTTTAAAATAACACAGCTTGAATTATAACAGCTGAACCTTAAATGAACCTTAATTTCCGTAACAATTTATTAATAATTTTTGGCAAAAAAGCTCGGATTTCCGTAAAATTTATTTCCAAAACTGTAAAAATGCCGTTGATTTGTTAATAAAATGTTAACGGAACACCATCGGACCTGCGCTCGGCAGGCGGTTGCGTTCGAGAATCTGAAAGTCGGCATCTGTCTCAGCAGAGTGGTTTGCAGGAGTTTTTGTAACAAATTATACAAATAATACGTTTTTTTTACCTTTATCTTGTAACAAAATGCAAACAAATACTTGAATTTAATTCAAATATTTGTTATTATAATACCCGTATAACTGCGTAACGCTGTATCAGGCAGCGTTCAGGTGAAAGGAGACCGTCGTTCAAATGGGTAATGTTCCTCTTTATTTGTTCAATAAGGGCGAAAATGCAAGGGCGTACGAATATCTCGGCGCACATTTTGTCGCTGAAGACAGGGTTGTTTTCCGTGTGTGGGCGCCTAATGCCGCTCAGGTCAGCGTTGTTGGTGAATTCAACGGTTGGCAGGGTGATGCCGCACCTATGCACAGAGTGGATGACAGCGGTGTATGGGAGGCTGAGCTTGACGGTCTTAAGGTGTACGATTCGTACAAATACTTTATCCGTACACGCGACGGCAGGGAGCTTTTCAAGTGCGATCCCTATGCTTTCCACGCTGAAACAAGACCCGATAACGCATCAAAGCTTTATGACATAGACGGCTATGAGTGGCACGACGAAAAGTGGCTTGAGAAGCGCAGGAAAACAAGCGTATACGAAAGCCCCGTAAACATATATGAGGTTCACGCAGGCTCCTGGAAGCAGTATGAGGACGGCAACTTCCTCTCATACCGTGCAATGGCAGATGAGCTTGTACCCTACGTCAAGAAGATGGGCTACACTCATATCGAGTTTATGCCTCTGAGTGAATATCCGTTTGACGGCTCGTGGGGTTATCAGGTTACGGGCTATTTCGCTCCTACCTCACGCTACGGCACACCGAAAGACCTGATGTATCTTGTGGACAAGTGCCACGAGGCAGGTATCGGCGTTATTATGGACTGGGTGCCGGCTCACTTCCCCAAGGATGCTCACGGACTGTATGAGTTTGACGGCACGGCCTGCTATGAGTATGCTGACCCGCGCAAGGGTGAACATTACTCCTGGGGCACAAGGGTGTTTGACTACGGCAAAACCCAGGTGCAGAGCTTCCTGATGTCAAGCGCCGCAATCTGGCTTGACAAGTATCATTTCGACGGACTTCGCATAGATGCGGTTGCATCAATGCTTTATCTCGATTACGACCGTGATGACGGTCAATGGATTGCCAACGAAAACGGAGGCAACGAAAACCTTGAGGCGATTGCATTCCTGCGAAAGCTTAATGAATCCATCTTCCGCGATTATCACGACTGTATGATGATTGCCGAAGAATCCACGGCTTTCCCGATGGTTTCAAAGCCCACGTTTATGGGCGGTCTCGGCTTTAACTTCAAGTGGAATATGGGCTGGATGAACGACTGTATGCGTTACTTCTCGCTCGACGGCATCCACCGCAAGAACAACCACAACTGTCTCACGTTCTCATTCTTTTACGCTTTCTCCGAGAATTTTGTCCTGCCGATTTCTCACGATGAGGTTGTGCACGGCAAATGCTCGCTGATTAATAAAATGCCCGGTACTTACGAAGAAAAGTTCGCAGGTGTGCGCTCTTTCCTGGGCTATATGTACGCTCACCCCGGCAAGAAGATGCTGTTTATGGGTCAGGAGTTCGGTCAGTTTATTGAGTGGAAATATGACAGCGGTCTGGATTGGCTGTTGCTCGATTATGATGCTCACAAAAAGCTGCAGACCTACACGCGTGCGCTCAATAAGTTCTACGCAAAGAACGCTCCCTTGTGGGAGGTTGATTTCGGCTGGGAGGGCTTCAACTGGATATCCAGTAACGATAACTCAAACTCCGTCATCGCTTTCCGCAGAATTGATAAGAGCGGCAAAGAAATAATTGCCGTATCAAACCTCACAACGGTGTTCCGCAGTAATTACGAAATAGGCGTTCCCTACGGCGGCACTTACGAGGTTGTTTTCAACTCCGATGAGGAGCAGTTTGGCGGTACGGGTAAGGGCAGCACAGGCAAAATCAAATCGTCCGAGCGACCGATGCACGGCCACGGGCAGAGCGTTTCGCTTGAACTTGCAGGTCTGAGCACCATCTATCTCAAGCTTGTGCGCAAGAATCCCGTACGCAAGAAGGAGCCGAAAAAAGTTGAAAAGAAATGACAGGGCACAGGCTGTACTGCACTTTGCCGATTTCAAATCACCTTGCCGCGGTAACTTCATAAACTCGCTGGAATATCTGCGGCCTGCCGTAAAAGAGCAAGGGTACGAAACGGTTTATCTCTTCCCTGCGGCTACGGCACAGCGTGAATGGGCGCAGGAGCTGAAAAAACAGGCTACGGTTTATTTTCTTGGCGCCAGTTTACTGCAGAATGTGAAAACGGTACGCGGTATAATAAAAAGGTACAACGTACGGATTATTCATTCGCATTTTTACAAGCTGCCTTATCTGCTCACGTTTCAGCTCGCCTCGCTGTTTCGCAGGGTGAAGCACTTTGTTCATCTGCACTGCGCGCTTACCATCCACAGCGGCTTTGCAAGGCTGATTGAAAAACTGCTGCTAGGCGGAAAAACCTTTATCGGCTGCAGTGAAAAGCTGACGGCAGACGCAAAAAAATATTACCCCAAGAACCCTGCCTATACAGCAAAGAACGCAATCTGGTTCCCGAGGCTCGACGAATATGAGGAGCTTGATAAAGCTTCACTCGGGCTGAGCACAAGCGCAAAAACGCTGATGATGTTCGGCTTTCTGTACGAGGTCAAGGGTGTTGACCTGGCGCTGGAGGCTGTGAGCGAGCTTAACGAAAGCGGCGAAGATTTGCAGCTGATTTTAATTCTTACCTCAAATGTTGACGAGATAAAGGGAAAGATAACAAAGCGCTTCGGTTCAATCCCTGCCTGGCTTCATCTGTTGCCGCCGCGCAACGATATAGCAAGCTACTACAGGCTGTGCGATGCGTTTGTTGCCCCCAGCAGAAGCGAGGGGCTGCCGTATTCGGTAGTCGAAGCATCTTACCTCAGAATCCCGGTTGTGCTCAGTAATATCCCTGCACACGAAAGCTTAAAATTACCGTGCGGATATTACTTTGAAAGTGAAAATGTCGGTCAGCTGAAGGCCCGGCTTGCAGATGCGCTGAGCGGTGCAGATTTGTCGGATGCCTTTGCGGCTCAGGCCGAGCAGATAAAAAATGATTATCAGCTCTCAACCTGGGCAGACCGCATAATAGAAATCTATACCTTATAAAACAGTCAAAACAGCAATCCAAAATGTACACAGAACTTAAAAAAGTTTCCCCAAATAACAAGGAGGTTATCAAGACATGTCAAAGAAAGCTGAATGTATTGCTATGCTGCTCGCCGGCGGACAGGGCAGCAGACTTGGTATTCTTACCAAGAACATCGCTAAGCCTGCCGTACCCTACGGAGGAAAATACAGAATCATTGATTTCCCTCTTTC
>JAFOBC010000355.1 GCA_017382015.1 Clostridia bacterium | reverse complement strand
TAACAATGTTTTAAAAAAACTTTACTTTACGGATTAAATTTGGTATAATATTTAACATTATTTTCAAGAATTTTCAGGAGGCGGCTATGAAAAAAATTATTGCACTTTTACTCAGCTGCATTATGCTGTTTCAGTTGACTGTAAGCTCAACCGCAGCATACAACGCACCAAAGCTCGAAAAGGAGGAGTGGGATATGTACTACGAATCACTTGTTGACAAAAACACACTGCCTGCACTTAACGTAGGTGCTAATCAGACTCAGGTCAGCCTTTGCTGGCACTGCGACAAAGACAAAGCAGAAGCTAAAGTAGAGGTTTCAACAAACAGTGATATGTCTGATGCAAAGACATTCACAGGTGAAATTACCGTTTCAGAGAACGATACTCAGGTTGTTTGCAGAGTTACCGTCACGGGTCTTGAAGAAAAAACAGTATATTATTACCGCTGGTACACCGAAAACGGTTGGAGCGAAGCTGAAAAGTACGAGACAAAATCTTTTAGCGACCACAAAGCTATGGTTGTAGGCGATATTCAGATTGCGGAAGATTGGCGTACTGACGACGAAGTAAATCAGGATGAAATCGGCTTCAACTGGAACAACGTACTTTCAACCGCACTTACAAACAGCCCCGATATCGCTTACCTCGTATCTCCCGGCGACAATACTTCTACAGGCAGCACACAGCAAGAGTGGCAGACACTGCTTATGCCTAAAGCACTCAGAGAGCTTCCTATGGCACTCGCAATCGGTAACCACGACAAAAAGGGTATGATGTATAACTACTACACCAATATGCCCAACGAATATTACGGCAGATTCTTCTCGGGTCTTGACCGCGATTTCTGGTTCCGCTACGGCGACGTACTTTACCTCTTCTACGATTCAACATCAGGTAACGCACCCGACCACAAAGCTATGACCAGAGAAGCCATCAAGCAAAACCCCGATGCAAAATGGAGAATAGGTGTTGTTCACCACGGTATATACGGCGCAGGCGACTGCATAGGTGACGCAGAAACGGAGATACTGCTCAGCACAATATTCGCACCTATTTTTGAGTCATTTGACCTCGACCTTGTAATCACAGGTCATACGCACTCACAGGGCCGCTCACACTTCATGGAAAACAGAAAGGTTGTGGGCACCGCAGAAAGCGGCAAAACATACACCAACCCCAAGGGAATTGTTTACCTCAACTCAAACTCTGTATGTGAGAGACCGACAAACGAAAGCTACGAAGCTGAACACCTCGCATACAGCTTCCTTGAAAACGACACTACAACCTACTCCACACTCGAGTTCAAAGGTGATCAGCTCATCCTCGAAACAAGACGCGGCGACAACGGCGAGCTGCTTGATTCACTCACAATTGAGCGAACAGAGGAGCACAACGAAAACTCTTTCGGCAACGTGATGAAGCGCGCAGGCTATACGGTAATCGAAGCACTCGGATTCATCTACACAATGGTTGATAACCTTGTAAGAAAATTCAGCTGATTCTTAAAACAAAGGATGTAAAGCAATGGCAAAAACAAAGAAAACAGATATCGAAAAGCTGGTGCTGGGCGGTATACTCACAGCGCTTGTTGTTGTATTACAGTACCTTGGCTCATTTATAAAATTCGGCCCGTTTTCAATTTCTCTTATTCTTCTCCCTATCGTTATCGGTGCGGCAACCTGCTCAACAAAAATCAGCGCATGGCTCGGCTTTGTATTCGGTGTTGTCGTATTAATGACCGATGCAGCTGCTTTCCTCGCAATCAGCGTACCCGGCACAGTAATTACCGTACTTGCAAAAGGTATCATCTGCGGTATTGCAGCAGGTCTTGCATACAAATTATTTGAGAAGAAAAACATTTACGCTGCAACAGCTTTTGCCGCAATTGTTGCACCTATAGCAAACACCGGCATATTCCTGCTCGGATGTGTAGTATTCTTCTTCGACACAATTAAAGATTGGGGAGCTGCTGAAGGATTTGAAAATGCAGCAACATATATGATCCTAGGTCTTGTAGGCGCCAACTTCCTTGTTGAGCTCGCAACCAATGTTGTTCTCTCCCCTGTTATCGTAAGAATACTTAACATAAGAAAAAAGAGAGCTTAAAGCCAATGAAGATAATCATTGATGCGGATGCTTGCCCCGTTGTAGACATAGCCTTATCGGTTGCAAAAGAGCACGGCATAGAATGCACGCTGATTTGCGACACGGCACACGTTATGCAAAGAGAAGGCTGTAACACCATCACCGTAGACAAAGGCGCTGACAGCGCCGATTTCAGGCTTGTGAATATGCTTGAAAGCGGCGATATCGCAATAACACAGGACTACGGGCTTGCGGCAATGTGCCTTAGCAAAAAGGCGAACGTGCTCAACCAGAACGGTCTTATTTACACAGATAAAAACATCGAGCAGCTGCTGTTCACAAGATACGTCGGTAAAAAGGTAAGAGCTGCAGGCGGCAGAATGAAAGGCCCGCCCAAGCGAACACACGAGCAGGACGAAAACTTCCAAAAAGCACTTATATCACTCATAGAAAAAGCAAAACGCACTCAGGGCACCTGAGTGCGTTTGTTTTTTATTAATCACTTATATCAAGCCCTGCACACGAAGCCGCCATCGAAAGAGCAAGCCGAGCAAACTCTCTGCTCGAAATAGGGAAATCCTCCATTATCCACTGCTTGAATATACCTATAAAGCCATGCAGACAGAAAAAAACACGATACTCCATCTCAAGGCTGTCCTCTGCGAAAAAGTTGCGAGGATATCTGTTGAGCACAGCCCTGACAACACGCTCAGCAAAATCATCACCGTCAGGCTGAGCGATAAGCACACTGAAAATACGGCTGTTTGATTTTACGAAATCGAACAGCTCTTCCATTCTGTCGAAAAACTTACCGAGCGAGCCAAAAACTATAGGCAACGGTTCAGAAGAAGGCAGACTTGAAATAAGCTCTTCCTGAACCTCGCAAAGAAGCATAGGCACATCCTCGTAATAAGCATAAAAAGTAGAACGGTTAACTTCGGCGAGGGTGCATATATCCGTAACCGTAACCTTGTTTGCAGGCTTTCGCTCCAGCAATTCTATAAGAGCTTCTTTGATCAGCCTTTTTGTGAGCTTTACCCTTCTACTTTCAGGCACATTAACACTTCCTTAAAAAAGTTTAAATTCTTTTCATAATCTGCCGACAAATTGTCACAATCTGTCGGTTTTGCATCGTTTAAGATAAAATCAACTATTGAAAATCCAACACAATGTTGATAAAATAATATCTTGTGTGATTAGAAAAGTCAAGTCGTAATTTCACTATACACAAAATAAAGGGACAAGGAGAAAAAGAATGGCGAAGCTTTACAAGGAAAAACGATTTTACAATTTCCGCGAAATCATCTGCAACGGTGCAAAAGAATTTGCAAACAACACCGCTTACGTAGTAAAAAAAGGCGAGGGTGACTACATAAACGTAAATTACGCCGACCTTAAGAAATACTACTACTCATTCTGCACATACCTTATCGAAAAAGGCATGCTCGGTCAGAAAATTGCCGTTATCGGTGCAAACAGCTTCCAGTGGGCACTCAGCTACCTTTGCGCAGCAACAGTCGGTGTTGTTGTACCGATTGACAAAGAGCTCCAGCCCGAAGACGTAAACGCATTCCTCGAATCTGCAGACTGCAAGATGGTATGCACAGACAGCGCCAGAATCGAAACACTCAAGGGCTACGCAAACGAGCAGATGCTTTACACAGACTTTGCCGACGTGCTTGACATCGCATCCACACACTCTGCCGACGAAGCTGCTGTCAACAACATCGAAATCGGCAAAGATGAAACAAGAATCATCATCTTCACATCCGGCACAACAGGCAACTCCAAGGGTGTTTGTCTTTCACAGTTCAACATATGCTCAAATATCTACTCAACCGTACAGATGGTTAAAGTAAATGATTTTGACAGCACATTGTCAATCCTTCCCCTGCACCATACTTATGAGTGTACACTCAACAACATTCTCTTCCTCTCAAGAGGTGCCAGTATCACATACTGTGAAGGTCTTACCAAGGTTGCAAAAAACATCACAGAGTATCAGCCTTCAATCCTCGTTGTTGTACCTGCTCTTCTCAAGGTGCTTAACAAGAGAATCAAGGCAGCAATCATCAAGGATTGTCCCTCTATCTACCGCAAGCATTTCGAAAATCTTCCCCTTTCCAAAGCTCTCAAGAAGTGTCCCTTCTTTATTCGCATGGTAATCTGCAAAAAGGTCAAGAAATCACTCGGCGGCAAAATCCGTCTGTTCATTGTCGGCGCTGCTGACCTTGACGTTTCACTCGTTGAGGATTTTGATGCACTCGGCATCCGCACACTGCAGGGCTACGGTCTTACAGAGTGTGCTCCCCTGCTTGCAGGTAACAACGACTTCCACCTCAACAAGGCTTCAACAGGCCCCGCAATCCCCGACGTTGAGATTAAGATTGACGACCCCAACGACGAAGGTGTCGGCGAAATCCTTGCACGTGGCGACAACATTATGCTCGGCTACTACAACGACCCCGAATCAACAGCAGCTGTATTCCGTGACGGTTGGTTCTGCACAGGTGACCTCGGCTGCCTTGACAAGGACGGCGACCTTTACATCAAGGGCAGAATCAAGAACGTCATCGTAACAGAAAACGGCAAGAACATCTACCCCGAAGAGCTTGAGACAAGACTCTCCGAGTATCGAAATCGGCGAAGCACTTGTTTACGCTTCCGAAGAAAACGGCGAAACATGTGTCAAGGCAAAGATTTTCCCGAACCTTGAGTATCTCAAAGAGAAGCTCGGTGACAAGAAGCCTTCAGAAGACGAAATCAGAAAAGCTGTTCAGAACGCAATCAAAAGCGTTAACAGCAAGATTCCCAACTACAAGCACATCAAGATTGTTGAAATTCTCACCACAGCACTTGAGAAGACAACAACACAGAAAATCAAGCGTTTCGGCAAGAACGTAAAATAAAAAATCAACCGCTCATAACCAAGTGTTATGAGCGGTTGATTTTTTAAAAAATACCTGTTATAAATATTTCGATTCCGATTGCGATGAGGATTACACCGCCGAAAATTGATGCCTTGCCTGCAAGCTTTGTGCCGAACTTCCTGCCGATAAGGATACCGCCAAGGCAGATAAAGAAGGTAACAACAGCTATAAGAAGTGCGCAAACTATAGCCTGAGTAAGGTTATACTCGGAAATAGTAAAGCCTACCGAAAGTGCATCAATCGAGGTTGCAACACCCTGCATCACAAGCATACCGATACCTACTGCAGGTTTCTCTTCACAATCGCAGTCTTTGTTCTTTATGCCTTCAACAAGCATCTTACCGCCGATAAACGCAAGCAGTATAAGCGCAATCCACGGAATAAACTTTTCGAAAGCATTGAAATACTGAACAACCGTATGTACGCAAATCCAACCGATCATAGGCATAAGCGCCTGAAAGAAGCTGAACAGACCTGCAATGCCGCACATCTTCGTTTTTTTCATACAAGGCTCGTTTAGTCCGTTTGCAAGCGAAACAGAAAAGGCATCCATTGCCAGACCGACGCCGAGCATAATGCTTTTAATAAAAAAGGAAAAATTAAACAATTATGCCTGTTCCTCCTCTATCAGTTTTAATATTTCATCGTCGATTTTGCGGTCT
>JAFOBC010000354.1 GCA_017382015.1 Clostridia bacterium | reverse complement strand
CGCATGTTTACCCATATCACATATCCTGACGGCACACCGTTTGAATGTGATACCCGCAGTCTTCTCAAAAAGGCAGTCGAAGACGCAAAGAAAGCAGGTTACACTTTTGCCTTCGGTTCAGAGCAGGAATTCTATCTGTTTGAGCTTGATGAAAATAACAAACCGACAAAAATTCCTTATGATGAAGCCGGATATATGGATCTTGCTCCCGATGACAGAGGTGAAAACATCCGCCGCGAGATATGTCTTACTCTGGAACAGATGGGCATCCGTCCCGAAAGTTCACACCACGAAGAAGGTCCCGGACAAAACGAGATAGATTTCCGTTATTCCGACCCGCTTACGGTTGCAGACGATACAATGACTTTTCAGACGATTGTTAAGATAGTTGCCCGCCGCAACGGTGTTTTTGTTGATTTCGGCCCGAAACCTCTTGAGCACAAACCCGGCAACGGATTTCATATCAATATGTCTGTCCAGTCAAATGACGGTTCCGAAAATCTTTGCCATATGATTGCGGGCGTTCTTGATAAGGTTGTGGAAATGACCGTATTTCTCAACCCGACGGAGGATTCCTATAAACGTTTTGGAATGGATAAAGCCCCCGGTTATGTTTCCTGGTCAAACGAAAACCGTTCCCAGCTTGTCCGTATTCCTGCTGCGGTCGGTGAATACCGCCGTGCGGAGCTTCGTTCACCCGATCCAACAGCAAATCCGTATCTTGCATTTACGCTTTTGATTTATGCGGCCCTTATAGGTCTTGAAAAAAAACTTGACCTGCCCGAAGCTGCCAATATTAATTTATACAAAGCTGATGCTGAAACTTTGGCAAAGTTTAAAAAACTGCCCGGAAGTTTATGCGACGCTCGCAAGGCGGCCGCGGCAAGTGAATTTATCAAAGAACATATACCTGCGTCAATTTTAGATATTTACTGCAACAAATAAATCTGAATAACATAAAAAAGGAGGGGAGCAAAAATGAGTCTGAAAGAACGGGTTTACAGCGTTCTGATCGTTTCGGCATCGGAAAGCTTTAATAATGCACTCTCTGCTCTGCTCCCCGGTTCAAAGTATTCGCCCACCCTTTTTGTATCGAACATCAACGCAGCAAAGCGGGCAATTGCCGAGCGTGCTTTTGATTTTGTAATTATCAATTCGCCACTCCCTGATAATACCGGAACTCGTTTTGCAATTGACACAGGAAATTCAAAAGAAACCGTCGTACTCCTAATGGTACAGGCAGAACTTCAGGCAGAAATCCACGACAAGGTAGCCGAACACGGTGTGTTCGTTCTCCCAATGCCAACCTCAAAGCCAACAATGACGATTGCTCTCAGCTGGCTTTCAAGCGCACGTGAAAGGCTTAGAAAAACCGAGAAGAAAACTCTTTCCATCGAGGAAAAAATGGAAGAAATCCGTATCGTCAACCGGGCAAAGTGGTTTCTTATCGCTGAACAGAAAATGGACGAACAAGGTGCCCATCGTTACATAGAAAAACAGGCAATGGATCGTTGCGTTTCAAAAAAAGTTATAGCAGAAGAAATTATCAAAACATATTCATAATATTTTTGGGGTAACTATTATTTCACTGTGATTTCATGTATAAAAAATGCCTCTCAACAATTTGCATTGTTAAGCGGTTTTTCGTGGTGAGCCATCGGGGATTCGAACCCCGGCACCTTGATTAAAAGTCAAGTGACAACCTTGCGTTTTTTGGCATTAACAAGCCGTTTATTTAAATGTTTGGGACACAAAACCTTTTTTATTCACTATAAAACGCATCTCAGATACCTTTCTTATAATTCTTTATCCTTAAACAATATATAAACCCACAATCACACCTATACAAATTATTTTTTCATCTTCAAAAACAAGAACCTTACTTGCCTCATCAATTCTCCTCACCTTCCCGGTAGCAGTGATGTAGACACCGCCTTCTTTCCTCTCATCAGGCTGAAAGTAGGTTATGGTTACCTCGGGTCGCTCTTTTATGTGTTCCTGTATGAAGTTGAGTTTTGCGTTCAGTTCTTCTATCTCGTATTCGCTGAGTTCGATTCTGCGGTCGGTAAGCCTTGCAGTTTCCTCGATGGATTCTTCGTAACCGGTAAGCGCCGCAAAAGGTGCAAACTGCGCCGCACGGTTCATCCGCGACATTCGCGGATGTTTTTTTGATGTAGGGTGTTGTCTGTAAATCACGTCGTCAT
>JAFOBC010000353.1 GCA_017382015.1 Clostridia bacterium | reverse complement strand
CCGCCGGTGATAATACCGACTGCGGACAGCATGAGCAACAGTGGAACGGTGCATTCCTCGGCTGGGAAGGCATTGCCGAATACGTACCGATTATGTTTACCGAAGGCAACCACGACACGAGAGGATTTGCCGATTACCGCAACGGTGTCGGCAGATATTATTCCGAACCTGCTGAATTTTTCTGCACACAGCTCAAGGGCAGTTATCCCTATAACGGTCCTGAGGGCTGGAAAACAGAAAACTATGCATTTGACTACGGCAACGCTCACTTCACCGTACTCGGTGTAAACGGACCCGAAGATGTTAACGAATGGCTTAAGGCAGACCTCGAAAAATGTAATGCCGATTGGAAAATCGGCACGTACCACTTCCCCGTATGCTACACGGGAAGCGACTGCCAGAATTACGACTGCTACCCTGTTATGACAGAGAGTATGGAAATGCTTGACCTGCTCTTCTCAGGCCACGAACACAGCTTCGGACGCAGTTTCCCCCGCAAGAACGAAGAACTTTTTGAGCAGCCGTCAAAGGGTATGATAAACTATGTACTCGGTAACTCCAACCACAATCCTCCCGGCACACGCTCACTCAGCAAGGTCTGGCACTCGGCTTTCTATACAATGGAAGATCAGACCTCAATGGTTGCTGTTGCAGAGGTTGACGGCAAAAAACTGACAATCACGGCAACACTTGAAGACGGCAGAATTGCAGACCGCTGCGTTATTGACAAAGAGCGTGACGTTATTGAGCCGTACGCACTTGCACCCTACTTCAACCGCACAAGAATGATGTACAAGGGTGCTGACCTCGGACTCTGCCAATATCAGACAACCTGCGAAAACGTTGACGGTGTTTGGTACAGCTGCCTGAGCGTACTGTTCAGCTACTTTGGCGGACGTGTGGAAAAAACAGAAAACCAGGTTTACCTCGAAGGCTACGGCCACTGGGCAAAATTCACGCAGGACAGCAAAACAGTTGAAACAGACCGCGGTACGGTAGAGCTTGAAAACGCGGTTTACCGCAATGCCGAAAAGAAGAATCAGCTTTATATACCGATGGATGCTGTCAAACTGTTTGATATGCGTTGGGCATATGCAAAGCGCAACAACTTCATCCTCGTAGAACACGAAAGTGAAGACAAGCCCATTACGGTTCAGCCTTAAACAGTTTAATAAAAAACATAGCAAAAGAGCCATCCGGCGTTAAACCGGATGGCTCTTTCATTTTAATCGGTTGTGTGGATTAGCCCTCCTGAGCTGCACCTACGGGGCAAGAACCTGCGCAAGCGCCGCAATCGATGCAAGTATCAGCATCGATAACATACTTGCCGTCGCCCTCAGAGATAGCGCCTACGGGGCAATCTGCTGCACATGCACCGCAAGCGATGCACTCGTCAGTGATTACGTATGCCATTGTGATTATCCTCCTCTTCAGATTTTGAATCAATTGTATCACACAATTGAAAAAATGCAAGTGTTATTTACTGAATTATTCAGCAGGAGCATAGAGATCCTTGAGTCTGAGAAGGTGATCATATCTGTCGATAGATGCCTTTTCAGCCTGTGCGAAGAGCTCTTCAGCACGCTCGGGGAAGGAACGTGTAAGTGAGGAGTAACGTGCTTCGCCAAGGATGAAGTCGCGATAGCTGCCTGTTGCGGGCTTGGAATCGATTGTGAAGGGATTCTTGCCCTCTGCCTTGAGTGCGGGGTTGTAGCGGAACATATTCCAGTAACCGCATTCAACAGCCTTCTTCATCTCGTTCTGGCAGTTAACCATACCGCCCTTGATGCTGTGCATCTCACAGGGAGCGTAGCCGATGATAAGGGAAGGACCGTGGTAGCTTTCAGCCTCACGGATTGCGTCAAGTGTCTGCTTCT
>JAFOBC010000352.1 GCA_017382015.1 Clostridia bacterium | reverse complement strand
ATCCGCATACTCGGGCTCTATATCTTTACTTCTGAAATAATCACCCGGATTTTCAAACCCGACTATACGCTTACTCCTGAAATCAGCCGCAATTTTAAGCGGCTCTTCAGATATATCGGCAACCGATGCCTTTTTCATAGCATCGCGCACTTTTTGAACAAGTTTTGCACAGCGGTCGATATCGCCCCGTATTTGCTCGTATATATATTTATTGCACATATCAAGCGACTGCATTATAAGGTAGGACGGGCTTGTTGAGCCGAACACGGCCGTAGCGCTGATAACGCTGTCGGCAAAGCTGTAGATATCATCCTTGGCAACGTGAAGATACGCGCCGCCCGTGAGCACGGGCAGAGTTTTATGCGCCGAATCACAGCACATATCAGCCCCCAGGCTAATCGGGTGAAGATTATCCTCACAAAAAGCAAGATATGCGCCGTGTGCATTATCAACAAGGAGGGGCACACCATATCTCTTACATACTTTACTCAAAGCAGCAATATCGCTGACACCGCCGAGATAACCGGGACTTGTGATATAAACCGCAAACGGCTTATATTCGAGCGAATTCAGCTCACGCTCAAGCATAGCCGCTGTTACACTGCAGGAGCAGATGCTTTCGTCCTGCTCGGGATAAAGCCACACAACATCAAAACCGAGCTTTGCGGCGGCATAAATAAACGCCTTGTGAGCATTCCTGCCCGCAAGCACAAACGGCTTCACAGCGGTTTTATCCGCCCTGCGGTATGCCGCAAAAAGCATAGCCTGAATACTCTGCGTTGAGCCGCCTGCAGAATAAGCCGTAAGCGACGTACCGAAAAGCGAAGCGGCATTCCGCTCGCTGCTCAGGATAATCCCCTGCGGCACATACAACTCGTCCGCACCGCTGATTTCGGTTATATCAAGCTGTTCACAACAAAAAAAGGACACACCTTTATGGCCCGGCATATGAAACCGAGCCTTGCTGCTTTGTGCATAATTCTTCACAAAATCAACAATAGGTGTATCCATAACTTTTTCCTTCAGATTAAACTTCGTCGGCAATTTGAAGCATTACCGCACATTCGATACGCTTTTTGAAAAGCTCACAGCCGTATTCGTAAATGCCTGTAATTTTACCCGTTGCGTGGTATGAGTTTGCCGCACAACCGCCTGAGCAGTAAAGCTTTGCCCAGCAATCGTCGCACTCTTTTCGCGCATATGCGTTGCAGAGCTTGAATTCATTCTGCACCTCGGTGTTTGAAATACCGTCATAAATATTGCCGAGCAGATATTTCTCATCACCTACAAACTGATGGCAAGGATAAATATCACCAGTAGGTGTTACGGCAACATACTCTGTACCTGAACCGCAACCCGAAATACGCTTATAGATGCACGGGCCGTGCTTGAGGTCGAGCATATAGTGGTAGAACGTAAAGGGTCTGCCCTCACGCTTACGCTTTATCATCTCTTTTGCAAGTATCTCATACTGCTCAAAGAGCACAGGCAGATCCGCCTCGGTAAGTGCGCTTGCATCACTCGGCGCACAGACAACAGGCTCCATACTAAGCTCCGTAAAGCCCATATCCGCCATATGGAATATATCGTTTGTAAAGTCTGTATTTGCGTGTGTGAACGTGCCGCGCATATAGTAGCTCTTGTTACCTCTGCGCTCAACAAACTCCTTGAACTTGGGCACGATTATATCGTAGCTGCCCTTGCCGGCATAGTCTTTGCGGAGTCTGTCGTGCACTTCTTTTCTGCCGTCAAGGCTGAGGACAACGTTGCTCATCTCTCTGTTGCTGAACCCGATAACGTCATCATCAATAAGAATACCGTTTGTGGTGAGGGTGAAACGGAAATTCTTGTTGTGAATCTTCTCCTGCTCACGCGCATAAGCAACAAGCTGCTTGACAACGTCCCAATTCATAAGCGGCTCACCGCCAAAGAAATCAACCTCGAGGTTGTGACGTGTGCCGGAATTTTCGATAAGGAAATCAAGCGCACGCTTGCCTACCTCAAAGCTCATCAGCGCACGCACACCGTGATACTTTCCCTGGCTTGCAAAGCAGTATTCGCAGTTGAGGTTGCAGGTGTGTGCAACGTGCAGGCACATAGCCTTGAGAACCGTATTTCTGTTTTTAAAGTCAAATGCCATATCGGCATAGGTATCGGGGGTGTAAAGCTTCTGCATCTGCTCAAGGGATTTAACATCCTCAATACAGTCAAGACAATCCTGCTTTGTAACACCTTCAGACGAATATTTTGTGCTGATTTCCTCAGCTATTTCGTCGGCACTCTTTTCTTTGTAAAGAGCAATTATATCGTAAGCAACATCGTCAACAACGTGTACGGAACCGCTGCACGTATCAAGCACGATGTTGTAGCCGTTCAGTTTATACTGGTGTACCATATCTTAATATCTCTCCCAAAATAACCGCTGAAAAAGTGACTTTAAATTTAATCAGCGGACGCTATCACATAAAAGCAGGTAATACAGCAAACTGTATTACCTGCTTTGACAGCTGATTTAATTAGACGCGAGGATTAGTTCTCCTGAGCGTTTTCACACTGCTGGTTAGCAACACCGCAGGATGTTTTGCAAGCGGACTGGCAGGAAGTCTGGCACTCGCCGCAGCCACCGTTCTCGCAGCTCTTAACAAGGTCTTTTGTTTCGATAGTCTTAATTCTTTCCATGGTAAAAATCTCCAATCGTTTTAAATATTACAGAGCCGAAGCTCTCACTAGTACAAGTTAGAGTATATCACAAGCTATAAATGCTGTCAAGCATTAAAGCAGGGGCAAAATAGCTTCTTTAAGGTACTCAACCTGTTCGTCCGTAAGCGCATCAAAAGGCTTGCGGCATACGCCGAAATCGAAGCCGAGCAAATTGAGCACAGCCTTTTCGCCTGCCATAACACCAACCTTGCAAAGCGCCGTAATAATCTTGTTCGCCTGGTACTGAACCTCTTGTGCGCCTTTGATGTCGCCCTCGAGCCAAAGCTGACGGATTTTGATGAACTTATCGGTCATAAAGTTGTAGGTTGAGCCGATGCCGCCGTCTACACCCATTGCAAGGCCGGAAATCATCAGCTCATCAAAGCCGTTGTAGATGATTGCCTCCGGGCAACGCTCACGAATCTGCTGAAGCTTGAAATAATCGTTTGAAGTATACTTAACGCCGAGGATATTTTCGTGGCTGAGAAGCTCAGCGATTTCGTCTATAGTAAGCTCGACTCCTGAAAATGCAGGAATATTGTAGATTATAAGCGGAATGCTTACGCTGTCAGCAATTGCTCTGTAATGCTCGATAACCTGAGCATTACTGAATTTGTAATAAAACGGAGCAACAGCAGAAACAGCATCGTAGCCTATGCTCTCAACATACTTTGCATACTCAACAGCCTGCTTTGTGGAAACAGTACCAACGTGAGCGATAAGCGTAACTCTGTCGCCTGCAGCTTCCTTTACTGTTTTGTAAACAAGCCTGCGCTCTTCTTCAGAGAGAAGGAAAGCCTCACCCGTGCTGCCTGCAACGTAGAAGCCGTCAGCACCCTGTGCAATATTTCTCTCAACAAGGAGCTTGAGCTGCTCTGTGTTGACATTATCGTTTTTATCAAACGGAGTGAGAAGAGCGGGGAAAATACCTTTGAAGTTTTTCATAAAGCATTTACTTCCTTTCTTTTTTCATATTCCAATGGGTTATTGTACACCATAATAAAAATAATTTCCATAGGTTTTTGAAAAAAGGCTTGCAATAATTGCGATTTTTTTATACACTTGAGTCTATAGTTTAATTTGAGGTGAAGTTAATGGCAACAATGACAAAAAAATACGGTCTGATGACGGCTATCGCAATGGTAACCGGCGTTGTCGTCGGCAGCGGTGTATTCTTCAAAGCAGAGAAGATACTCAACGCTACCGGCGGTGATCTCAAGCTTGGTATTCTCGCCTGGATTGCCGGCGGACTTATCATGGTAGCTTGCGCCTACGCATTTTCCATACTTGCAAACAAGTTTGAGAAGGTCAACGGTCTGGTAGACTACGCCGAAGCACTTGTCGGCAAAAAATACGCCTACTTTATAGGCTGGTTTACAACAATTATTTACTACCCCTGTCTTACAATGACGCTTGCATGGGTTACAGCCCGCTACACCTGCGTGCTGTTCTTCCACGACCAGGCAGATATTACAGGCGGATTGTGTATGACACTTGCAGGCTTTTATCTGATTCTCAGCTTTGCAATCAACCTGCTCTCCCCCATCATCGCCGGCAAGGTGCAGGTTTCAACAACAATCATAAAGCTCATCCCTCTTTTCCTTATGGCTATCGTCGGCACAATATACGGACTTACCAAAGGATACACAGTTGAAAATTTCACTACAATCGTAAACGAAGTTGAAACAGGCCCTGCGCTTTTCACTGCAGTTTGCGCAACGGCATTTGCTTATGACGGCTGGATTGTTGCTACCACAATCAACGCAGAGCTTAAGGATGCAAAAAAGAACCTGCCCCGTGCACTTATTTTCGGCTCACTTGCCGTAATCGTTATCTATATCCTCTACTATGTCGGTCTTGCAGGCGGAATCAGCAACGCAACAATGATGGAGGGCGGCGAAACAGGCGCCAAACTTGCATTCGAGGCTGTATTCGGCAAAATCGGCGGCACGGCAGTTTTCGTATTCGTTATCATCTCCTGCTTTGGTACGCTCAACGGTCTGACACTTGCCTGCTCAAGAGGTATGTACTCACTCGCCGCACGCAACGAAGGTATCAAGCCGAATGTATTCAAGCAAGTTGACAAAGCAACAAATATGGCTCCCAGTTCGGCAACATTCGGACTTCTTATGTGCATTATCTGGATGGTATTCTTCTACTGCTCACAGTTCTCTTCCTTCAGCAGCGGTTGGGGCATATTCGCATTCGACCCGACGGAGCTTCCGATTGTCACAAGCTACTTCCTCTATATCCCGATATTTATTATGATGCTTTTCAAGCTCAAGGGCGTAGGCGGATTCAAGCGTTTCGTCGCACCGCTTATAGCAATCATCGGCAGTACATTTATGATGATTGCAACCATTTACTCTCACAAGATGTACGTCATAGGTTACCTTGTAATATTCGTCGTAATAAACGCATTCGGTATGATTTTCTCAGGCGAAAAGAAAAAAGGCAAATAAACTTAAATCAAACAAAAAAGCACTTATGGTCAGCCATAAGTGCTTTTTTATTTACATTGCAGGCGCATTTCAGGCAAACGGTGCCGGTCTCTTTTCGCACACTACCTGATCTGTGAATTCCTCGATATCAAAAACGCTGGCAGCAGGCATTTCAATTTCCTCGAGCGGTATCGGATCATATCCGCCGAACATCTCGTAGCTGTCTATATCGGGCAACTCGCTGATTACCGGATAATTACGACCCTGCATTATCAGCGCTTCGCCCTTTGTTTTATCAAGCCTTTGAAGCTCCGAAACGGAAATAAGGCTACGTACACGTCCGTTGTGATCAAGATAAGAGCCGCACAGCTCGCTTGTCTCTTTGAGAAGATCAAGCTCCTTGGAAGTGAGGAACACACGGTTTTCGCAGTTACCTTTGATAGATTCCGCATCCTCACCATAGCGGCCTTTAAGCTGATGAAGACTCTGCGCAACGATGACAAAGCGCATATTACGGCTTCTTGCCGCAGAAATCATCGCAGACATATCAGGGATAGTGGGCATATTACAGAACTCATCAAGCACAAAGTTCACACGGACCGGAAGCTCATTATTTTTTTCTCTCTGAGCCTCTGCTATAAGCACCTCATAAGCCTGCTTGATGAACACCGATGCCAGAAAATGGAACGTACTCTTCTCATCAGGAATAATAAGGTAGACCGCTGTTTTTTCTCTGCCGAACATAGCAACGTCAAAATCGCTGCCGGAAAGCATATTGGTAAGATTCTGCTGTATGTTAAAAATGCGTATTGCGCTGTAAAGCTCACCCAGCACACAGTCCAGAGTTCTGTCAGGCAGAGAAACGGTAGTGGAATAGTTAACAGCGGCAATAGAATTTTTATCCATTCTTGAATAGAGCTCCTGCAGATGCCCTATTGCAGAGCGCGAGCAAAGCGCGGTAAGGCTGGCAACGTTTACCTCTTCGGGTTCAGCTGACTCAGCAAGCAAAAGAAGATTGGCAAGAGCAAGCGCTGATGCTTGCTGATTCCAGAACGGGTCTTTGGTATTCTGGTGTTTCGCCATAATGCTTGTAATAAAATCGTTAAACAACGAAACCGCTTCATCCTGCTCACCGCTATGATACTTCTTCTGCGGCAACGAAAGCGGATTCCACATATTGCCCTTGCCGATATCACGGAAATTGAGCACTATGGTTTTATATCCGCTCTCCTTAGCCATGCCGGATGTTTTTCTGAATATTTCACCTTTGGGATCGGTAACAATAAATGACTCACCTGCTTTTATGTACATATTGACCACAGGCATACAGAAAAGCCTTGTTTTCTTCGAACCCGTAGCACCAAAAATCAGCGTATGAGTATCCTGACCGTCAACATAAGCATCGTGTCCGTCGCAAACAATCGGTATACCGGATGTGCGGTAGGTTTCATCGGTCAGATTAATATGCGTTGTTGAACGTTTTATTTCTTCAAGTGTTGCCCAACGTGTTTCCTGATTCAGATCCTGATTTATTGTTTCGTATTTAGCGTATAAATTCCTCATATCTTACTCCCCCGAATCAATAACCAAGTTTTCTTGAGCCGTCGAATTTATGTGCGGTTCGCTTAACGTAATCACTGTCAGCGGCAAAATCTGCCAGCATATCTGCCGTTATCAAGGGATCAACTGCAACAGACTCGGAAAACAGAGTATACACTATGTCTCTGCACAAGTCCGTTATTGTATGCTTGCCGTAAAAATGCTTGTTTTTTCTGAGAACGTCAATCGACTCAGACAACAACACCCTGGCACCATCCTCAAGCTCAAAGCCATATTGCGCCAGCTGATAAGCAGCGCTCTCAATGAACTCGGTTGTGGTGGGCATACGCAATGCAAGCTTCTTGAGGCGCAGATACATACTGGCAATGCCTTCCATCTTCTTGGTTTTATCGTTTTCATCCGTGTCGGAAATAGTCAGCACAATCAGCCAATGCGACGTGTTTCTTTCGAGGAACTGCAAAAAGTCGGTAAAGTGTTTTTCATCGTGATGGTCAACCCACTCATCAACCGAAATTCTGATAATACCTCTGTATTCGCTACGGAATCCCGCTGCAGTATTTATTGCTTCAATCAGACGGTACATCTCCGAAAAAGGCGTATGCGGTGCACAGTATTCCAGCTTGAACTCAAAAAATTTAACGCTGCCGTAAAAATTAACGAGATTACCTTTGGATTCAAGATAACCTGCCAGAAGCGCAAGCATTTTTGTGTTACCTAAGCCGGGTTTTGTGTATATGAAGAGGTTAGGAATAACTATAGGCGCATCCATAGAACGGGAGCTGATGTTCTCGGAAAGTATATTCCACTTATTGACAAGCTCTTTCAGCTCATCGGCGCCTGTAAGCCCCATAAGCTCCTCGTAATAATTGCGATCATTACGGTATATATCCACTTCAGATTGCACACCTTTCTTTAAATTTATCAGCATATCTTCACGGTGCTTTACATCAAAACCGATTCGGACAAGTATCGACACCGCTCAACAATTGTAGCATAAAAGAAATTAAAAGTAAACAAAGGCTGTGTCAATTTCACGGTAACACAGCCTTTGTTTTTTATTTTTTCAACATTTCATGATAAACGCCCATCCAATACGGAAGCGTGTAGGTTGTTGACGCCTGCATACAGTACGGAGCATGCCAACCTGTGAGAGTATATGAATTCGTGTTGTACTTGTATACTACACGCTCATCAGGCGGCGCAACATCCCAATCAAGGCTCAGTGCCGCCAGGGCATATTTGACTATATCAACTATACCGGCTTCAGACGGAACGTCGGGCAAGGGCTTGCTGGTGAGCTTATTGTAAGTAAGGGTACTGTTCATACTTATACCGATAACAGACAAATCAAGCTCTGCAATATCGTCACGGTTAATGTTTGAAGCGCAGTACATCACTGTATTTGCAGGATGTCGGCTGAGCGACCACGCGGCAAGCTCAACAATGTTGTTACCGTAAGCATCTTCAATATCTTTATCGGGGTAAGCGAGCTGATACACATAATACCACAGCGGATTCTGGCTGTGTTTTATCGATGTCCACCAGTCGTCAATTGCACTGCGATAAAGCCCGAGAAGCTCCTCATCGGTTTCCATACCGAAGATAGTATAAAAGCCCAGCATCGCCATCTCTTCATCCGAGTAGTTTAAAACAAGTCTGTAAAGCGATTCGACAAGGCTTGTATTCTCAAGCATACCGATAACGTTGCCCAGAAGCGGAACAGTCTCATTCGCAACGGTAAGCTCGATAGCCGCCATCATACGCTCTTTATACTGTGAAACAACCTCAGCGTATTCGTAAGCAGGGTCGAGCGCCGCCATACGGTACTCATCCTCCCACTTCTGATAGCCGGTTATATATGCGGCTGTTTTGAAAATGTTGAGAAGCACCAACGCGTGCAAGGGCGACTGAGCAACAGACGTGCCTGCGCAGTAAACGGTACGGCCGAAATTACCCCAGCTTGCAGGCTGACCCGTGCCGTCGCAGAGCATATAGCTGTTATCACTGAGATGCTGTGCAAGGCTGTCGACAGCCTCAACAAGAATCGCCTTTATTTCAGGGTCTTCGGGAGCAATTATATCGTTGATAAGCTTGAATATGAACATATGACCGACAAGCTCATCTGCACTTGTGTCGGTTTTATAGGTAACCATATCGGGCGTTACGCTGCTGCCGAGCAAATCGTTCCAGAGTCTTTCCGGTACCTGCTTTGAAGCGTCAATCGTAACCCCGCGGAGGTTTTCGTTATTGATAAGATATTCACCTGAATCGGGAGTTTTGGTCGAAACACCCGTTGCAGTACCATTGCTGTTGATTTTCCAGTGGATTGTTCCGCTGGGAGAAAAGCTCTCTGTGCTGAGCGAATACGTACGCACAGGGAAACCCTCAAGAAGCCTTGTCTGCTTTTCATACTCAGTATCGGGGTTTTCGGCAGGATTTGACCAACTGTCCGCCGATACCGGACGGTAAAATCCCTCCGAGCGTAATTTACTTGTTGAGCTAAAAAGAGCAAATGAAGCCGCCCCGTCTTCATAAAGCTGTGAAGGGCTTTTCTGAGGCACCATAAAGCTCGGGTCACCGCCAACCTCAAGTGCATCTGCAGAAAGCCAACGGTCAACCATAGACCCGGGTACGTTTTCGTTAGTCTGATAACGCACGTAAGCCTCGGTTGCGCCTGAACGCATTGAAATATAGTAAAGCATAAGCACAGCTTCAGCAGAGCGATATGCCGCCCGTTTTGCCGCCTCAACTTCTTCGGGCGAAGCATCCGGGTCATCACGCAGAGAGGCATATCTCATCAGCTCACCGCCACCGTACATTGACGTCCAGAGTCCGTCGTTATCATTCTCATGAGGAATCCAGCTGTTACCCGACTGATAACCTGCATCCGTCATACCGTAGCGGTCAACCTTCTGTTGTGTTTCAGCGCTCATAAGTGCCGCTTTTTCCGTGCCGCTCATCTCTATCATTTCGATATGAGAATAGCCGCCGTCCATAACAGTCCATATGCCGTTTTTACCGTCGGGCAGGATTGCACGCACACGCGAGGTATCGTTTGAGTAAAAATATCTGTCGCCCATAAAGCGCTGCTCGACATCCTTTTCCGTAGGCGCATTTTTATCCGTACGCAGAACACCGTAAGACGTAATCTGCCACACTGCGCCGTCAGCCGTAACAGCGGTTTTGTAAGAATAATAGTTTGTTATAGACGTAACAAAATCAGGTACGTTCGGGTCACCGTTAGCATAACGCGTTACTATTTTCTGCAGGTTATCAACCTGCTCAACTGCCTCACCGCCGTAAAGAACAGTATTATTCTGTGCTGACATCATAGTAGGTGTGGTGACAACGCTCAGCTGTACGCTGTCCTCATAGCCGTTACCCTCGGCAGTAACAGTAGCTTCGCCCGCTTTGAGTGCCGTTACCCTGCCCCATTTATCAACGCTTGCAACGTCGGCAGGCTCAGCGCTCCACTCAAGCTTGCGGTCGGTAATTTTTTCGTCAAAAACGCACTCAACCGTACGGCTGTCGCCGACGAGAAGCTCCCAGTTTTCGGGCACGACAATGCGAATCTTATCGTCAGGTATAATGCCGCCGATAATAAGATTCGGCACGAGCATAAAAAAAGAAAGTATGGCAGATATAATTCTTTCAAACACAGCTGTATCTCCTGAAAAAGAAAAGTGATTTTTTTGTAGATATAACATACCGGCAGGCTTATTGTCAATAATTCTTATAAAATGTCGGAATAAAAATAACAAAGCACGGATTACACCAACGCACGCACCCGATAAGGAAGTATTTGTTTTCTGAGTAAAATCCCCCGTATCTTTGACAAAAGCTCTGCTGCATTTGGGGCTTATATACAGGAAAAGGAACCCCCACAGATAATGCCGGCGCATATCTGTGGGGGTTGTGCTTGGAATTTACATTTTCAAGGAATACTGCCTTATTTTACCACTTATTCTCTACATACTCGCAGAAAGCGTACATATCTTTAATCTCAAGCTTTGTGCCGTCGTCGAGCGTTACGTCACCACTCCAGATGCCGTGCACCTGATGAGTGTGCATTCTTGCAACGCCGAGGTTCAGGTCTGTATGATGGTCAAAGATAGGATTCATCGTGAGGTTGAATCTGCCATCCTCCGAAACAAACTTCCACGGCTGCATAAACTTATCGGGCTTGGGGAAAACCTCAACGTCAACTGCGCCGAATTTATGTGCCTTGCCGTCATAGAAAAGGCAGGTTTCGGTTGCGTTGCTCTCATCGCCTATTGCCCAGGTGATTTCAAAGCCGAAGAGGTGCTTATCACCGTTAGCATCTGTAAGGTAGGTTGAGCCGTTGCCCCAGTACCATACCATCTCGTGAGGTGTGTTTACTCTGCCCCAATCAAGAGCGCAGAAAGAATCTGCTTTGGAGAAGCTCCACTCCTCACCATCAATTTTAAACGTACCCTCACAAGGCATACAGTTCTGCTTTGTGGTCATAAAGTACTTTGTTTCGTCACCTGCAAAGGGAAGAACGGTTGTGATGTTTTCAAGCCCTTCGGGGATATCCATTGTGAACTTGCACTCAACGGTCTGCTTACCCTTGAGCATTTTGAACCAGAGTGTTCTGCTGTTCTCTTTTGTATCAAAATCAAACTCAGCCTTGCCGATTTTGTAGCCGAAGCGGTTGGGCACGTCACCCTTTGCAGGCGGAACGTACTTATCCTTACCGCCAAGGAAAAGCTGGGTAGCATCCATAATCTGCTTGCCGTTTTCAAGGTCGATAAGCTTGGCACAAACAAAGCCGCCGATGTTGATATTGGCAAAGTTTATCTGCACCATATACTTGCCGTCGGAAACCTGATAAAAATCCCACTCCTTACGGCTCATAAGACGTGCATTTACCTTTGTTCTGTCATAATCAAAGACGTTGTGCCTTGCCCAGCCTTTTGCAAGAAGCTTACCGTCGGCGCTGAGCAGAGGTGTGCTCTGTGTGTACTCGGTCTGTTTTGATTTTTCTTTCCAGTTTCTGAAAGGTATATATGTTCTTTCCATATTTCATTCTCCCATCGGTTATGAAAACAAATTATAAATTTTGCCAAGGAACTCGTACAGCTT
>JAFOBC010000351.1 GCA_017382015.1 Clostridia bacterium | reverse complement strand
TGATATACGAGCAGAATATGCGTTTCGGTCTCTCAAGAGAGATAAACGAGGCTTCGGTACGTATCCGCGCAATTGTTTCTACGCTCGTTGAAAATTGATCTTACTACATAATCCAAAGTAAAGGGAGTGTATTTTCTTGGCATTCGAAGGTCTTTCCGACAGACTTGAAGCGGCGTTCCAACGCCTTAAAAGCAAGGGTAGCCTGACAGAGCACGACGTTCGTGAGGCTATGCGTGAGGTTCGCCTTGCCCTTCTTGAGGCTGACGTTAACTTCAAGGTCGCCAAGGATTTCACAAATTCAGTAACTGAGCGCGCTATCGGTGCTCAGGTTATGGAGAGCCTTACACCTTCGCAGATGGTTATCAAAATCGTCAACGAAGAGCTTACAGCTCTCATGGGCGGCACTCAGTCCTACCTTACAAGAGCACCTCATCCGCCTACGGTTGTTATGATGTGCGGTCTTCAGGGTTCAGGTAAGACAACACACAGTGCAAAAATTGCCCTCTCGCTCAAGAAGAAGGGTCACCGTCCGCTCCTTGTCGCTTGCGATATTTACCGTCCCGCTGCTATCAAACAGCTTCAGGTCGTTGGTGAGCAGGCAGGTGTGCCCGTTTTCGAAATGGGTCAGACAGACCCGGTTACAATTGCTCAGGAAGCAATTAAGCTTGCAAAGGATCAGGGCTACGATTATGTGTTCCTTGATACAGCAGGTCGACTTCACATAGACGAAAAGCTTATGAATGAGCTCAAGGCAGTTAAGGCAAATGCTCATCCGCACGAAATCCTCCTTGTTGTCGACTCGATGACAGGTCAGGATGCGGTTACCGTTGCAAACGGCTTCAACGATGCGCTCGGCATTGACGGTCTTGTCCTTACAAAGCTCGACGGTGATACACGAGGCGGTGCGGCTCTTTCAGCAAGAGCAGTTACCGGCAAGCCCATCAAATTCGTCGGTATAGGCGAAAAGCTTGAAGACCTCGACGTATTCCATCCCGACCGTATGGCATCCCGAATTCTCGGTATGGGCGATATGCTCTCCCTTATCGAAAAGGCTGAGATGGCAATCGACGAAAAGAAGGCACGTGAGCTTGAAGAGAAGCTTCGTAAAAACAAGTTCGATATGAACGACCTTCTTGATCAGTTCGAGCAGGTTCGCAAGATGGGCTCAATCAAGGATACTCTCGCAATGATTCCCGGCATCAACAAACAGCTTAAAGACGTTGAGGTTGATGAGAGACAGTTCGACCGTATCCGCGCAATTATTCTTTCAATGACTCCGAAGGAGCGCGAAAACCCCGATATCATCAATCCTTCACGCAAGCGCCGTATCGCGGCAGGTTGCGGTATGCAGGTTGAGGATGTCAACCGTCTTCTGGCTCAGTTCAAGCAGATGCAGAAGATGTTCAAGCAGTTCGGCGGCAAGGGCGGCAAGCGCCTTTCCAAGTCATTCAAGAAGAAAAAGCGCAGATAATTAATTTTCGGATGTAATTACAATATAAAATTGTTACATTATAAGCAAAACATTTTTTTGGAGGAAACAAAAATGGCAGTAAAAATCAGACTTCGCCGTATGGGCGCAAAGAAAGCACCGTTCTACCGTATCGTAGTTGCAGATTCTCGCTATCCCCGTGATGGCAGATTCATCGAGGAAATCGGCACATACGACACAACAAAGAACCCCGCAGACATCAAGGTTGACGTCGAGAAGGCTCAGCAGTGGATCAAGAACGGCGCACAGCCTACAGACACAGTTAAGGCTATCCTTAAGAAGTCAGGCGTTATCGGCTGATTCTTGCAAGATACAGCAAAATAATTACGGAGGTGCCCGCAATGACAGAGCTTTTGATCGCAATTGCGCAGGGTCTTGTTGAGGATCCTTCAGCAGTAACGGTTACTGTTGACGAGCCCAACGAAGAGGGCGTAACGGTTTACCACCTTCACGTCGGCGAGAATGATATGGGCAGAGTTATCGGCAAACAGGGCCGAATCGCCAAATCAATTCGCACCGTTATGCGTGCTGCTGCGACCCGCAACAACGAAAAAATCGCAGTTGAAATCGAGTAAGTTCGGTTCTCAGTTATTACTGAAAATATGTAACACCGTTGCTCTATGTGCTTTTTTAACGATAAAAAAGTCATAGGGCTATTGGTGTTTATTACAAAATTATCTAACGGAGGCGTTTATGCTCAAACCTTATCTTGAACTCGGACAGATAGTTTCCACTCACGGCATAAAGGGTGAAGTGCGCGTTAACCCATGGTGCGACAGCCCCAAGTTTGCCTGTGGTTTCAAAACAGTATACCTTGACAGCAACGGTGAAAAGCCCGTGAAGGTTGTCGCTTCGCGTCCTCACGGCAACGTCGCGCTGATGAAGCTTGAGGGTGTTGATACTGTTGAGCAGGCGGCGGCAATGCGAAACAAAATTATTTATATGGCACGCAAAGACGTAAAGCTTCCTGAGGGCAGTTGGTTTATCGCAGACCTTATCGGCTGCAAGGCCGTTGATGCCGATGATGAAACCAAAATATGGGGCACGGTTACCGATGTCAGCCAGACCGGCGCAAACGATGTCTGGCATATCACAGATGAAAACGGCAAAGAGTATCTTCTGCCTTCAATTCCTCAGGTAGTAATCGACACCGACGTTGAAAACGAAAAAGTGTATATAAGACCGCTCAAGGGGATTTTTGACGATGAGGATTGATATACTTACTCTTTTCCCCGAAATGTGCGAAGCAGTTGTAAGCGAGAGCATACTCGGCAGAGCGAGGGAAAAAGGGCTTGTTGAAATTAATTGCCGCAACATAAGAAAATATACGCTGGACAAGCACCGCAGGGTTGATGATGCGCCTTACGGCGGCGGTTCGGGTATGGTTATGCAGGCACAGCCCGTTTATGATTGCTATGAATCTTTATGCGAGGATCTGGGCAAAAGACCTCACCTGATTTATATGTCGCCTCAGGGCAGTGTGCTCACTCAGCAAAAGGCTATAGAGTTGCTTGAGTATGATAATATCGCTCTGCTTTGCGGTCATTATGAGGGCATTGACGAGCGAGTGCTCGAGGAAATAGTCGATGAAGAAATCTCAATAGGCGACTATGTGCTCACGGGTGGTGAGCTGCCCGCAATTATCGTTGCCGACAGTGTGTGCCGTATGCTCCCCGGTGTGCTTTCAAGCCAGGAGAGCTTTATGAACGAGAGTCACTTTGCTTCGCTTCTTGAGCATCCGCAGTATACAAGACCTGAGGAATGGCACGGCAAAAAGGTACCTGATGTGCTTCTCAGCGGTCACCATGCAAACATACAGAAATGGCAGCGCGAAAAACAGCTTGAGCGTACAGCAGCAAAGCGCCCCGATATGCTTGAAAAAGCTGAGCTGACTAAAAAGGATAGGGAATATCTCAAAAAAATTCGATAACCATTCTTTATTATTCTACCTTATTGATGTAATGTAGGGAACGGTCTTGACCGTTCCGAAAGGTAAAAATATGCAACTGCCCAAAAGGAAATTGCCAAGACTATCGGGATTTGATTATTCAAGCGAGAACTACTATTATGTAACTGTATGCACACATAACAGGAGAAAGCTGTTCGGTATGCCCGATAATCTTACAGTATACGGTAAAATTGCTGAAAAGCATATACTCAATATAGCAAATCACTATGAAGGTATATCTGTAGATAAATATGTAATTATGCCTAACCACATCCATGCAATTATTGTGATAGGTTGTATGCCCGAAACGGAACGGTCAAGACCGTTCCCTACGCTGGACACGATAGTTGGGCAGTATAAATCCGGTGTCTCGCGAGAAATTCACAAAATATCAGCTCAACAAAAAGTATGGCAAAAATCTTACTATGACCAAATATGACGGAACGAATCGGCATATTTACAGGCTTGCCGTTATATTGATGAAAATCCGCTAAACTGGCTTTTAAACGAAGATGAAGATTATTGAAACAGCCAAACATAATTTGTAATGTAGGGAACGGTCTTGACCGTTCCGAAAAGGGTGGTATTGATTGTGACAGTCAGAGCTTTTATGGCAGACGATATTACCGGAATAAATAAACTCCTTAATAATGAACTTGAAAAAGAAGTAAGTGCTGATGAATTAAATGCAACTGTTTCAGATATGATGGGAGACGAAAATTACCGTATTTTTGTTGCTGAACATAATAACGAAATTGTAGGTTTTATCGGTGTTCATTTTGGGGTGGCATTTGAAAACAAGGGCAAAGTTATGCGCATTATTGCTCTTGCCGTAAAAGAATCCTACCAACACCAAGGCATAGGTACTGAACTATTGGAAGCTGCTGAAAAATGTGCTGCACAAAACGAAGCTTCTGTAATAGGAGTAAATAGCGGCTTGCAGAGAGTTAATGCTCATTCTTTTTATGAAAAGCAAAAATTTGTCAAAAAAGGCTATAGTTTTACAAAAAACATTGAATTAGCAGAATAATTGATTTATGATTATACAATAACTGATGAGGAAAGGTGACAGGTTATGTTACAGTTTTTAGGTCTTGAAATGCCGATGCTGCTTATGGCACTTTCGGCTGTGTTTACATTCGGTGCGGTTATTCTCGCACTCAAGCTTTTTAAAAATAAACTCCCCGTTGACGGCGGACGTGATTTTGCTTTCAACGGCAAGCTTTCAAAGGGTAAGCAGCGCGGTGCAGGTATCGTGTTTATCTGCGTGTTTATTCTCTCTTCTCTCATTTTCATCAAGCCGAGTATTGAGCTTGGTATGTATTATGTGCTTATCTTTCTTGGTATGCTTTCCGGTTACCTTGATGATGCATCAAAGGTGCCGTGGGGCGAATACAAGAAGGGTGCTATCGACCTTGCAATCTGCTTGCTCACATCGGGCGCATTCGTCTGGAAAAATCCCGATTTGCTTTCCGTTAACCTCGGATTCTTTGATCTGAAGCTTCATTGGGCTGTGTTCCTTGCGGTTTCAACTGTTTTCCTTTGGATGATGATTAACGCAACAAACTGCTCAGACGGTATTGACGGTTTCTGCGGTTCACTTTCAGTCAACTCGATTATATTTATCATCCTCACCGCTGTTGCCCTCGGCACGGGTGAAGAGATAAAGAGCCTTGGCGCGATTATGATTTTTGCAATTATCGCTTACCTCTGGTACAATGCAGAGCCCAGCACTATGATGATGGGCGACGCAGGCTCAAGAGCAATCGGTCTTTTCCTCGGCATACTTGTACTCAAGTCGGGCAACATCCTTTTTGCAATTCCTCTCTGCTTCATCCTTTTGCTTGACGGTCTTATCGGTATCTTCAAGGTTTCAGTTACAAGATTTCTCAAGATTAAGGTGCTCAAAAATATCCGCACACCGCTCCACGACCACTTCAGAAAGAATAAGAACTGGTCAAATACACAGACTATCTACCGTCTGAACATAATACAGGCGCTTATATCTTTTGTTACACTTATGCTTGTAAAGATGTAATGTTAAATTGTCTCGGAAGGTGTGTTATATATGGTTTTTCCCGAGAACGGAAGACTTGTTTCCAAAATTGATACGTATCTCAACTGTGCTGAGGTGTTTGCATACAGAAGCACCTGCCTGAAAAGAAAGTACGGTGCGGTTATCGTAAAAGACGATGCCGTTGTTTCGACAGGATATAACGGCTCACCCAGAGGTTTTGAAAATTGCTGTGAAATAGGCACCTGCCAGAGAATCGAGCAGAATATGCATCAGGGCGAAGGCTATGCAATCTGCAGGGCTGTGCATGCCGAAATGAATGCGCTTCTCAATTGTTCGCGCGACCAGACTATGGGTGCAGATTTGTACCTTGCAGGTGTCAATCCCGACGATAACTCCATACACGAGGCAAAGCCTTGTCCTTTGTGTGCTCGCAATATTATCCAGGCAGGCATCAGAAATGTCTATCTCAGAGTAGGCGAGGGCGCAGATAACTATATCGTTGTTCCTGCTCAGGAGCTTGAATGGTTGCAGAAACCGGGTGA
>JAFOBC010000350.1 GCA_017382015.1 Clostridia bacterium | reverse complement strand
GAGAACACAAAGCTCTACTGCATTGTTGATGACGGCGACAGCGCAATGGCTCTCTTCCGTTCAGCGGTTTACGGTATGAATGAAAAAATCCTGAGCAAAAATGCTTTTGTTGAGGCAATTTCGGATGTTCCTCCGGTATTTTCGCCTGTTTTTCTTTGCAGGTGCATCAGCCCGTCGGATTACGGGATGTTCCTCAACCGCGCAGAGCACGACAGCAACAGCATAATCATTGATTTCAAAGGCAGAAGGCAAATCCGCTACAGCCTTTCTACTCCTACCTTTGCGCAGGACTTTTTGATTAAGCTTGCCGCAAAATACAGCTTTGACAGCGTTTATGCCGCTATTGAGAACGCTATTGCCAGCTCATCGATTCACGATGCGCCCAGCAGAAGGGCTCTGTTCAATGCGTGGGCATATCTGTGTGTTAAAAACAGGTTCAGAAACGACGGCTCTTTGCTGTCGATGACACCGGAAGAAAAAGAAGAGCTCGAGCAACTTTTTAAATAAGCATCAGTCGGGTGCCCGTCAGGGCGCTCGATTTTTTTTATTCTGCGGAGTAATTTACTTTAATATCGCCTTGATTTATGAGTGATAGGGTGATATACTATATTATTATATTTATTAAAAGGAGTAGTGTCGGCTGATGCTCTGTGCTTGCTACAGGGTGTGAGGGCGGCCCGGCTCTTTGCCAGTAGTTTATCTTGAAAGGAAGTATACAAAATGCACGAGGAATGTGGAGTATTCGCCCTGTACGGCAACGGTTTTATTGAGGATCCTGCCGAATACGCCTATCTTGCACTCTACGCAATGCAGCACAGAGGCCAGCAGAGCTGCGGTATAGCTGTCAGCAACAGCGGTGTTATTGAATGCACCAAGGGAATGGGTCTTGCGGCAGACGTTTTTGATGAGGATAAGCTTGCTAAGCTCAAGGGTGAAAACGTTATCGCTCATGCACTTTATTCAACTGCCAAAGCATCAAATATTCAGGGTGCACAGCCCTTTGTAATGCGCTACGGTAAGGGCAGACTTGCGCTTGCCCACAACGGCAGCCTTGTCAATGCGGATGAGCTTCGCAGTGAGCTTTCAAAAACAGGTGCAATGTTCCGCTCAAATTCCGATGCTGAGATTATGGCTCAGCTTATCGCCAAGGAGCGTCTTTTCTCACACAGCGTTGAGGAAGCTGTCAGGATTGCTGTTGAAAAGCTCAGGGGTGCATTCTCCTTTGTTGTTATGAGCCCGCGTAAAATTGTTGCGGTGCGCGATCCCTTCGGTTTCCGTCCTCTCTCTGTCGGCATTACAAAAGAGGGCTGCTACGTTGTTGTTTCCGAAACCTGTGCGCTCAATGCGCTCGGCGCCGATTTTGTGCGCGATGTCAACCCCGGCGAGATAGTTGTTATCGACGGCGACGGAATGAGAACGTACTATCAGAAAGAAAACTGCAAGAGAAGAATCTGCATTTTTGAATATATCTATTTCGCGCGCCTCGACTCTACGATTGACGGCATCAATGTCTACGATGCGCGTATTCATGCCGGTGAAGCGCTCGCTGCATCCTATCCGGTAGAAGCTGATCTCGTCTCCGGCGTGCCGGATTCCG
>JAFOBC010000349.1 GCA_017382015.1 Clostridia bacterium | reverse complement strand
GTAAATGCCCAGCGCCTCTGCTATCACGGGGTAATAGGGAGTAGGGCTGACGAGGTTGATGTTGTGCACGCCCTCGCTTTCGAGCCTTCTGAATATATCTGCAAGCCCTGCTGCATCAACTGTTTTTCCGCAGTGTGAGCGGGATATTTCGCTGTTTTGGCAGTATTCGCACCTGAGTACACATCCGCTGAAAAACACGGTGCCCGAGCCGTTTGTACCGCTGATGTCAGGCTCTTCCCACATATGCTTGTCTGCTCTGCATATGCCGGGCAGTGCAGGCAGACCGCAAAAGCCGTTACCTTTGCCTGTGAGCGGTCTGGAGGCTGAGCACATGCGTGGGCAAAGCGTGCATTTATCCATTGAATCTTACCTTGAGCAGGGCGACAAGTGTATCGGTCAGGCCCATCTCCTCGCTCTTGTTCATCTCTCTGTAATCCTCGCAGGCTGTATCTTCGCTGTCGTCTGATATTTTGCGGATGCTGAGCGATATTACACCGTATCTGTAGCAAGCGCCTGCAATAGCGCCCGATTCCATATCAAATGCACAGATGCCGAAACGTCTGTAGAAATCTGCTTTCTTTTCGTTGCTTGTGAGGAACATATCACCCGTGCCGAGTGCGCCTGTGCGTATGCCTGCTGCCTCGCAAGCTTCGAGAAGCTGAGGAGCTGTTTCGTATACATATTTTTGATCGGGCTTTACACCAAGCTCATAGCCGAGGGGAGTGAGGTCAAAATCGCATTCCGTGCAGCTGGAGCCGGCTACGATATCGCCGCGGCGTACACCTCTTACTGCGCCTGAAAAACCGATGTTGTATATTTCTTCAACGCCGTATCTGAGGATAAGGTTGGTTGTTGCGATTGCCGCGTTTACTTTGCCTATGCCTATCATCATTGCAATGAGCTTATTGCCGCAAAAATCCATCTCGAGCATTTCCATACCGTTTTCGGTGAATGTTGTTGCTCCGTTTTCGGTGGCCCATTTGCAGAATGGGTTGTATTCGTGTATGTCTGCGATAAGTACGCCGATAATTTTCATTTTTAATTCTTTCCTTTCAATGAAATGAATATGTATTTATTCAGAGTCAAATTTGCATCGGGCCGCATAGTATGGTGCTGAGAGCAGATCTCTCGTACCATTTGCGGTCGATAAAAGCTGACGGTGGCGGAGTGCGGCAAAAGCCGCGCTTTGTCCACGGGGAGCCGTAAGCTTGGCACCGCTTTATATACAGGCGTGCTCAGTCTCAGAATATCTGTTTGCCTTTGATAAACACGTGCCTGAGCTGAGTATCGCTGTCGATTACGGTGAGGTCTGCTCTCTTGCCGACCTCAATCGAACCCGTTTGCGAATAAACGCCGATTGCTTTGGCAGGGTTGGCTGTACAGGCTTTGAGTGCTGGACGGAAATCAATTCCGAAGCTGAGCAGGTTTTTGAATTCGTCAAACACGTTGGTTGTGCTTGCGGCAATTGTGCCGTCGGCAAGTGTTGCTTTGCCGTCTCTTACATATACAGTCTGTCCGCCGAGCTCATATTCGCCGTCGCCGTTATCTGCGGCTGACATCGAGTCGCTTATAACGCAGACTCTGTCTTCGCCGAGCTGACGGAAAGCCATGCGGATTATTGCAGGGTGGTTGTGGAAACCGTCACATATAAGCTCAGCTGTTACGCCGTTTGTATCAAACACTGCTCCGGGCACACCGGGTTCGCGGTTCTGTATCGGTGTCATTGCGTTGAAAAGGTGAGTTGCGTGGGTGAATCCGTTTTCAAATCCGTGTTTTGCCTGAGCAAAGGTTGCGCTGGTGTGAGCGGCAGAAACCGTGCAGATTTTGCTTGCTTTTTCCGCAAATTCAACCGCACCGTCTTCTTCGGGTGCAACGTCTGCAAGCTTAATCGGGCAGATGCCGTTGAGCTGAGCAAACTCCTCAAAATCGGGTTTGCGGACGTGCTCTGCGGCCTGCGCACCTTTTTTTGCCAGCGAAATGTAAGGGCCTTCCATATTGACGCCGTGTATGTAAGCGCCCTCTTCTTTGCCCATATGTTCTGCAACTGCCGTGAATGCGTTTACTAATGTATCGTGCGGCAGAGTCATTGTCGTGGGGCAGAAGGAGGTTATGCCGTGTTCAGCGAGAGCTTTGCTGATTGTTGCAATCTCTTCGGGGTTGCCCGATGAACTGTCGGCGAGCCTTGTGCCGTGAATGTGTATATCGATAAAACCGGGCAGAACGGTGAGACCTGAGTAGTCCTCGCCGTCTTTTTCGGTTTTGCCGATGGCTGTGATAATTCCGTTTTCGATTTCGATATCGGTTACTTCAGGCGTGAAATCAGCGCCGTAAACAAGTGCGTTTTTTATTACCACGGTCAACACCTCTTGAAAATAAACCATTCCACCCCATATTAAGGGTAACATTCATTATACTTGTTTTCGGCAAGTTTTTCAATACTTATTATAATTTATTGCGGGCAACAAAAAATTTATAAATTAACTCTTTAACTGGCGGAAATATTGTGATATAATGCAACAGTTAATAATGTGCTTTTGTATCTTCATTGCAAAGCGGGACGGAGAACGAACTGATGGATAGGATTGGTTTTGACAACGACAAATATCTGAAAATGCAGTCTGAATGTATCAGACAGCGTATCGAGCAGTTTGGCGGCAAGCTCTACCTTGAGTTTGGCGGCAAGCTTTTTGACGATTATCATGCTTCAAGGGTGCTTCCGGGCTTTGAGCCCGACAGCAAACTGAAAATGCTTCTTGAGCTTAAAGATCAGGCAGAGGTTGTAATTGTAATCAATGCGGCAGATATCGAAAATAACAAAATAAGAGGAGATTACGGCATTACGTACGATGCCGACGTGCTCAGACTTATAGACGAATTCCGCGAGATAGGACTTTTTGTCGGCAGTATTGTTGTTTCGCAGTTTTCCGGTCAGCCCTCTGCGGAGGTGTTTACCGAGCGAATGAAGAGTCTTGGCGTAAAAGTTTACCGCCACTACAAAATTCCCGGTTACCCCTCCAATATTCCGTTTATCGTAAGTGACGAGGGCTACGGCAAAAACGAATACATTGAAACACAGCGTGAGCTTGTTATCATCACCGCTCCCGGTCCCGGCAGCGGCAAGATGGCGACCTGTCTCTCACAGCTTTACCACGAAAATAAGAGGGGAATCAAATCGGGTTACGCAAAGTTTGAAACTTTCCCGATATGGAATCTTGCCCTCACTCATCCCGTCAATCTTGCGTATGAGGCCGCAACGGCGGATCTTAACGACGTCAATATGATTGACCCGTTTCACCTGCAGTCTTACGGCGAAACAACGGTCAACTACAACCGCGACGTTGAAATTTTCCCTGTTCTCAATGCTATTTTTGAGAGCATTTACGGCTCATCACCCTACAAATCACCCACGGATATGGGTGTCAATATGGCAGGCTACTGTATATTTGACGATGCGGCTGTGTGCGAGGCGGCAAGCAAGGAAATCATCCGCCGTTACTACACGGGTCTTTGTGAACGCCGTGACGGTAAGATTGACCAGAACGTTATCTATAAGCTCGAGCTTCTTATGCGTCAGGCAAAGCTGAGCAAGGAAGACAGAGCTGTTGTTCCTGCAGCGCTCGAGCGTGCCGCGCAGACGGGTGCTCCTGCAGCTGCCATTGAGCTTGATGACGGCAGAATAATCACCGGCAAGACATCTTCTCTTCTCGGTTGCAGTGCCGCAATGGTGCTCAATGCACTCAAGGCTTACGCAGGCATTGATGACGAGCTTCATCTCATCTCACCCGAGGTTATAACGCCTATTCAGCACCTTAAGGTTGAGCATATGGGCAGCAAGAATCCCCGACTTCATACGGATGAAGTGCTTCTTGCTCTGTCAATCTGTGCTGCAACGGATGAGAACGCCGCAAAGGCGATGGCTCAGCTCAAACGTCTCAGAGGATGTGAGATGCACGTAAGTGTTATGCTTTCTCACGTAGACGAGCGCCTTCTCAAGAAGCTCGGTGTCAACATCACCTGCGAGCCCGAGCATCAGGACCAGAAACTTTACAGAAAACATTGAAACTTCAAATATTAAGGAGTGTGTAAGCAAATGTTAAACTTTATTCTCACAGGCTTTGCCGATGAGGCTGCTGTCAGCCTTGACGGTCAGATAGCCGCTCTTAAGCGCAACGGTATGTCTTATTTTGAGCCCAGAGGTATCGACGGCAAGAACATTTCCGATTTCACCGTCGAAGAGGCAAAGGCTCTCAAAGAGAAACTCGATGCTGAAGGTATCAAGGTTTCTTCAATCGGTTCACCTTTCGGTAAGATTGAAATTGATGAGGATTTTGAACCTCACTTCGAAAAGTTCAAGAATACTGTTGAGGTTGCAAAAATTCTTGAAACGAAATATATCCGTATGTTCAGCTTTTTCTTCACAAAGGGTCAGAGCTACGAGGAGTACCGCGATGAGGTTCTGCGCAGGGTAAAGGCACTTGCCGATTATTCTGCCGAGCAGGGTATCTACTGCTGCCTTGAGAATGAAAAAGGCATCTACGGCGATACGGATGACAGAAACCTTGAGGTTCTGCGCTATTGTCAGCCCAATCTCTACGCAATTGTCGACCCTGCCAACTATATTCAGTGCGGCGTTGATCCCCTTGAAGCATACGAAAAGGTTGCAGGTTTTGTAAAATATCTCCACGTCAAGGATGCTTACTTTGACGGCGGCGAGGTTGTGCCCGCAGGTAAGGGTGACGGTAACGTTGCTCAGATTATCAAGCGTTTTGCACGTAACCATGGTGAGAAATTCCTTTCACTTGAGCCGCATCTGACGGTTTTCAAAGGTCTTGAGGACCTTGAGGCTGATAACGGCACAATGAAATCAATCGAGAAGAAAAAGAGCTATAAATATGCAAGCACAGACGAATCTTTTGATGCTGCTGTCAGCGCTCTTAAAGAGATTCTCGAGTCACTCTCAAAGGGTGTTATCCGCCTTGGTATCATTGGTTGCGGTAATATGGGCACAAGCCATATCAACAACATTCTTGCAGGCTGTATGCCAGAGTTTGAGCTTACCGCTGTAGCTGACCTCAAAGAGGCAAGACGCCAGGCAACACTCGAGCTTTATCCCGGTATCAAGGTTTATAACGACGGCAGTGAGCTTATCAATTCCGGCGAGGTTGATGCAATCCTTGTTGCAACACCTCACTATCTCCACCCCACATATGCAATCGAGGGTCTCAACGCAGGCCTTCACGTTATGATTGAAAAGCCCGCAGGTGTTTACACAAAGCAGGTTGAAGAGATGAACGAGGTTGCAGCAAAGAGCGACAAGGCTCTTGCTATTATGTTCAACCAGCGCACAAACCCCTGCTACATAAAGCTCCGTGAGATTCTCAAGGGCGGCGAATTCGGCGAAATCAAGCGCGTTAACTGGATTATCACAGATTGGTACAGAACCCAGTCTTACTACGATTCAGGCGAGTGGCGTGCTACCTGGTCAGGTGAAGGCGGCGGCGTTCTCCTCAACCAGTGTCCCCATCAGCTTGACCTTTGGCAGTGGCTTTGCGGTATGCCCAGCAAGGTTCGCGGTTTCCTTCATGAGGGTAAGTGGCACAACATTGAGGTTGAGGATGACGTAACAATCTATGTTGATTATCCCAACGGCGCAACAGGTGTGTTCATCACAACAACAGGCGACTATCCGGGCACAAACCGCCTTGAAATCACTCTCGACAGAGCAAAGATTGTATGCGCAAATAATGAGCTTGAGATTATTGAGCTTGCTGAATCCTGCCAGAAGTTCTGCGAAACTGCAGGCGAGGGCTTCGGCAGAATCGAAACCACAACCTACAAAATCAAGCCCGATCCCGCTCCGTGGCCTCAGCACGTTCAGGTTATGACACAGTTTGGCGACAATATCCTTCGCGGCGGCGCACTTGTAGGCAGAGGTGAAGAGGGTATCAACGGCCTTACAATCTCAAACTGTGCGCACCTTTCAAGCTGGCTTGACAAAACTGTTGAACTGCCTATCGATAAGGAGCTTTATTTCAAAATGCTCCAGGATAAAATTGCAGGTTCAAAGTTTGTTAAGGTCACAAAAGAGAGTGTTCAGCAGGATATGAGCTCAACGTTCGGAAGCTGATTAAAAAATATTTTCCCTAAAACACTTGACAAACCACCTGTTAGCCTATAAGATAAGTTACGCAAACAGGTTGTTAATATCTTGTTCATAGTTCAATAAAGTAAGGAGGAAAAAACTATGCCTTTTGAGCACGTACGCGAAATTATCTGCAAGCAGCTTGAGCTTGAGGAAAGCGATGTCACCATGGATACCAATATCAGAGATGACCTCGGTGCAGACAGCCTTGACCTTGTTGATCTTGCAATGAGCCTTGAGGACGAATTTGAGGTAGAAGTTCCGGACAACGCACTTGAAAAGTTCGAAACAGTTGCTGATATCGTCAAGTTTATTGAAGAGTTATAATTAAATCGTTAGGAGCGTTGCAGCTTTTGCTGTGGCGCTCTTTTTTTATGTATCCTCTTGCTTGACCTGAGGAGTGTGTTTGTGGTAATATTTTTTAAACAAACTTTTCTGAAAGAGAGGTGGCCGTATGGCTGAACGTAAAATCGGTTCGTCAGAACGCTTGGTTTATCTCGATTTGCTCAGAATAATGAGTGTTGTGTGTATGGTTGCTCTTCATGTTTCCGGTACGGGTATGCAGGCACCCATAGGCTCATTTGATTGGCATGTGTGCAATATTTATGACGGCATAACTCATTTTTGTGTGCCTGTTTTTGTTATGATTTCGGGTGCTTTCCTGCTTGACCCTGCACGCGGTTATTCGCTCAAAAAGCTTTATACGGTGAAGATTTTCAGGATTATTACAGCGTTTGCTTTCTGGTCGGTTCTGTATGCGGCAATAACAGTTTTAAAAAGCAATAAGCCGTTTGGCAGGACGATGGTGCTCGATTTTGCTACGAATGTCCTGAAGGGTCATTTCCATCTGTGGTTTATGTTTATGATTGTAGGACTCTATATGCTTACACCCTTGCTTCGCAAATTCACGCAGGATAAAAAGATGACGGAATATTTCCTTATTCTCTGTGTCGTGTTTATGTTTGTTATCCCTAATATCAGTCTTTATTCGCTTTCAAACAGGATTGATACGGTGGCATCATATATCAATGAAAAATTCAATATGGATTTTGTTTTCGGATACACTTTTTATTATGTGGCAGGGTATTATTTCAAGCAGTACAACCCCGGTAAACTGTTGAAGATTGCTATATATGTTCTGGGTGTTGCGAGCGCTGTTCTGATACCTGCAGGCACGTATTTTTATTCTCTGGAAGCCGGCAAAAACCAGTTTATCCTCTATGCGTTTCAGTCACCGCTTATCGGTCTTTTGTCGGTGGCGCTGTTTCTGGCTTTCAAGGATATTTTTTCTTCTGTAAAGTTTGGTCAAAGGTCCCTGAAAGTTATTTCATTCCTTTCTGCTACAAGCTTTGGCGTCTATCTCGTTCACGCCGCTTTTGTCAATATGTTTGATATAACCTGCCGCACCTTTAATCCGGTGGTTTCAATTCCTGTTTTAACTGCCGCTGTGTACGCTGTGAGCCTTGTTGTTATCAGCTTGGTAAGAAAAATTCCGGTTGTAAATAAGTACATAGTATGATGAATAAATCCGCTCCTTTTGGCTGAAAATAGCTGAGAAGGAGCGGATTGTTTTTATGGATTATTTTAAAGCCTTTCTGGTCGGCGGAGCGATTTGCGCTGTGGGACAGATACTGATGGATACTACTAAGCTTACTCCTGCAAGAATTCTGGTTTCGTTTGTTGTTGTGGGTGTGTTGCTTGGCGCTGCAGGCTTTTATGAGCCGATTGTGCGCTGGGCAGGCGCAGGTGCAACCGTGCCGCTTACGGGTTTTGGTTATACGCTTGCCAAGGGCACACGTCAGGCGATAGAGGAGCAGGGGCTTATCGGCGCGCTGACCGGCCCGCTGACTTCGGGCGCTGCAGGTATAACGGCGGCTGTTTTATGCGGTCTGGTGGCATCTTTATTAACAAAACCTAAAGAAAAGTAAAAAATCTTGACTCATAATTTCACATATGATAAAATATTATAATAATTATAGGCAATGGTGAAAGAGGTGGTTTTACGGATATCAAAGTTTTGCAGAAAGGTTTCAACTATTCGCAGGACGGTCCCGGCAACCGCCTTGTCTACCATTTGCAAGGGTGCAATCTTCACTGTCCGTGGTGCTCCAATCCCGAGAGTATGCGTATTGCGAACGAGAGCGGTATAAGCACTGATGAAATGTTCAAGGAAATTCTTATTTCCGAGATGATGTTTTTTGACGGCGGAGGTGTCACTTTTACCGGCGGTGAGCCTACGGTGCAGTTTGATGCTCTTAAGGAAATTTTGGCAAAGGTCAAAGCCTGCGGTATTAACACCGCAATCGAGACAAACGGCACAAATCCTCGTCTGCCCGAGCTGTTTGAGCTTACGGATTATCTGATAATGGATTTCAAGCATCACAGCAGCGAAAAGCTTCGTGAATATACGGGTGCAGGCAATGAGACTGTTTTAGCCAATTTAAAATCAGCGGCGATGAAAAGGAATCAGTTGCTTTTGCGTATACCGCTTATTAATGGCTTTAACGCTTCGTCTCAGGATGCCGCTGAATTTGCTAAACTGCTGTCAGCGTATATGAAGGATGGCTTTGCGCTTGAGGTGCTTCGTTATCACGAATACGGCAAGGATAAGTGGTCACAGCACGGTATGCAGTACACTATGCAGGATGCGTTTGTGTCAGATACTCAGTTTAATGAGTTTTGCAGTATCCTGAAAAATAATTCGATTAAATTAGTCAGAACCTGAATGGGGGATTACATATTATGTCAGTAAACAAAGTATATGCAAAAGGTGAAATAACCAGGATGGCAAAGGCTCTCTTCCGTGAGGAGCGCTCAAAACAGCGCCTTGACGGTTGGTTTCTTGCCCGTGAGCTTGCATACAAAGCAACAGGCTTTGGCGGCAACGGTATGACAGAGGAGCTCCGTGCAGCAAGAGAGCTCAAAATGATTCTCGAAAAACTTCCGCTCTCAATCAGCGATAACAACGTTTTCGCCGGCACACAGAGCGATTCGTTTGCACGCAGTTATGCTCTTATCAATCCTGCTTTCCAGGTTGAAACCTTCTCGGGTTATTGCGATCCTACAGCGGTTTTCGGCGATATAGAGCCTAATGAAGAGATTGCGCAGGAGCGTATTGACCTTATGCGTGAGCGTACAAAGCGCGGTGACTACGTGCGTGATCTCAGTGCAGTTTACGAGAAATGTGCTAAGTACACGGGCGAGGTTGCTTTCTTTGTTGAGCAGGTTACAGGTCACCTTATTCCTGATTTCCGCAAGGCTATCGCCGGTGGTCTTAATAAGATGATATCTGACCTTACAAAGAAGATTAACAGCGAAAAGGATGACGAGCGCAAGGATACGCTTGAGGATATACGTATGGTGCTCGAGGCAACGATTACTCTTGCCAACCGCTATGCAGATATTGCCGCAAAGCAGAAGCTTACGGCTACACCCGAGCGTGCGGCTCAGCTTGAGCTTATGGAAAAAACACTGCGCAAGGTGCCTGCAAACGGTGCAGAGAGCCTTTATGAGGCTATCCAGTCATTCCTTATCCTCTGGGAGGTTATGACTCTTGAGCAGGCTCCCAACCCCTTCGCATTCTCAGTAGGCAATGCGGACAGAATCTTCGAGCCCTACAGAGCAATGTCAGGTGAGAGCAGAGAAGAGGCTGCAGAACTTTTCCGTCACTTCCTTGTGTTCTTCAATGTTGGTGACAGAAGCTGGGCGATTTCACAGAACGTTATTGTCAGCGGCAGAGATGTTGAGGGCAATGACCTTACCAGTGAGATGAGCTATGCAATTATGGATGCATACTACGATATGAATCTGCCTCAGCCCATTCTTTCAGTAAAGCTTCATAAGAATACTCCCGAAAAGCTCTACCGCGAAATGGGCAAGTTTATGTTCACTCCCGGTGTGCTTACTCCCTCATTCTTCAACGATGATACTGTTTTTGAGGTTCTCAGGACAAGTGGTGTAGCAGAGGAAGACCTTCCCGATTACTCTGTTGCAGGCTGTCAGGAGCCGCTGATTATGGGTAAGGATAACGGCAACACAACAAACAGCTGGTTTAATCTTCCCAAAATCCTTGAGCTTACACTCAACGACGGCAAGTCAACAATCACAGGCAACGAAATCGGTACGTTTGTTAAGTACGACAGCAGCAAGGAACTCCTTGAGAATATCCGTGAAGCCTTCTATAAAAACGCAGAAGAGTATGCAAAGCTTATGGCTGAATCGGCAAACGGTGCATCAGTTGCTCTTTCACATCTTCGCGTACCTTTCCTGAGTGCGTTTATGGGTGGTTGTAACAGTGGTATTGATGCGCGTCATCCTGAAAAGCAGGGCACAAAATATAACGGCAGCGGATGCCTTATTCACGGTCTTTCCGTCATTGCCGATTCGTTTGTTGCAATTGATAAGCTTCTTGCGGAGCGTCCTGAGGATTGTGATAAGCTTGTTGAGGCTCTCAGGGTTAACTTTGAGGGTTATGAAGAGCTTCGAGATTTCCTCAAGTCTGCACCCAAGTTCGGCAACGGCATAGAATCCGTTGATAGCGAAGCGGCAGAGATTGCAAACAGAATTTCCGACCTTGTCCGTTCACAGAAGAATTACCTCGGCAATCCTTTCCGTGCAGACTGGTCAAGCCCCTCAACACATCTTCTCTATGGCTACTGGGTTGGTGCAACACCCGACGGCAGAGCTGCAAGAGATATGCTCGGCTACGGTGTCGATCCTCTTTACGGTGAGGCAGGCAACGGTCTCGGTTTCCGCACAATTTCCGCAATGCGACTTCCTTACGGCAAGTTCAACGGCGGCTATGCATCACATCTCGGTATCGACCCCAAATACTTCAAGGGTGCAGATTACGAGGAGAAGGGCACAGAATTTGGCAATAAGGTTCTCAAGCCGATTTTCTTCAATGAGAAGAACGAAAATCTCTCTCCCTCTTACCTTTATTTCAATATCACTACTCCCGACACACTTCGCAAGGTTCTTGCAGAGCCCGAGAAGTATGCTCCGAGCGGAGTTTATATTATGAGAATCCACGGCACTTTCGTCAATTTCCTGGATCTCTCACCCGCAATCCAGAACGACATTATCACAAGACTTGATCTTGAATCCACAAAGATCTGAGGAATCTGAAATGAATGTTATCGGACTTGATATAGGCACAACTACTATCTGCGGCATCGCTGTCGATGCTCAGTCGGGTAACCTGCTCAGATCAGTTACGCTCGACAACGGCAGTTTTATTGAAGGTAAGCCCTTTGAAAAAATTCAGTCACCTGAAATGATAATTGAAAAGGTCACCGCACTTGCCGCAGAGCTTTTTGCCGAGTTTGCTCCCGTTTGTGCCGTAGGTATTACGGGGCAGATGCACGGTATCGTTTATATCGATGAAAACGGTAAGGCTGTCAGTCCGCTTTATACCTGGCAGGACGGCAGCGGTAATCAGCCTTGTGATGGCGGTACGTATGCATCCGTGCTCAGTGAAACAACGGGTTACAACGTTGCGAGCGGCTTTGGTGCCGCAACATGCTTTTATCACGCTGAAAACGGCCTGATTCCGCCTTCTGCGGTTAAACTCTGCACAATCCACGATTATGCCGCAATGGTGCTTACAGGCAGAAAAACGCCCCTTATACATTCGTCTGATGCGGCGTCTTTCGGCCTCTTCGATATTGAAACAGGTTGCTTTGATAAAGACGCTATCGAAAAAGCAGGGCTGGATTATTCTCTCTTCCCCGATGTTACCTGCGATTTTGATGCGGTTGGTGATTACAACGGCGTGCCCGTTTGCGTTGCAATAGGCGACAATCAGGCAAGCTTTATTGGTTCAGTCAGCAATATGGATGGCTGTGCCCTTGTCAATATGGGCACCGGAGGACAGATTTCGATGCTGACCAATCTCAAAAAAGCTCCCGACAATATGGAAATAAGACCGCTGTATTCAGGGCATAATATACTTGTAGGCTGTTCACTTTGCGGCGGCAGAGCTTTTGCCGTTTTGGCAGATTTCTTCAATGCTTGTGTTCAGATGGCAGGCTGCGAGAAGCCCGACAACATCTATAAGTTTATGGATGCCGCGCTTGAGGCTGCAGGCGAGTCGGCAGATCCGCTTGTTGTTTCAACAAAGCTTTGCGGCACACGCTCCGACCCTGAGGTCAGAGGTTGTGTTACAAACCTCGGTATTGATAATTTTACACCTGCCGCACTTATGAACGGTTTCCTGGGCGGTATGGTCAGCGAGATTATTGAAATGATTGAGCCTACCGGCTGCAAGGTAACTTCTCTTGTCGGCTCAGGTAACGGACTTCGCAAGAATCGTCCTCTGCGCAAACGCTTTTCTGAGGCTCTCGGTGCAACTATGCAGATTCCCCTCAACCGCGAGGAGGCTGCTTTTGGTGCAGTGCTTACAGCGCTTGTTGCTTGTAAAGCAAAATCAAGCCTTGAGGAAGCACAGAAGCTTATCAGCTACGAAGAATAAAAAGAATTTTGAATAAAATACTTGACAAATTGAGCGAAATAAGATAATATATCGTAGTGCTCGCCACTTGATGTGTGCAGAGCCCTATGTGATCCATTAGCTCAGCCGGCAGAGCACTTGACTTTTAATCAAGGTGTCCGGAGTTCGAATCTCCGATGGATCACCATAAAAGAGCCTGTTGCGTTCAGCAACAGGCTTTTATTTTTTAGTGAGGCGATTTTGATATGACCTATGAGCAGGCTTTAAACTATATACACTCCCTTAATAAATTCGGTATCAATCCCGGTCTTGAGCGTATTGAGGCGCTTTGTGCCGCTGTAGGCAATCCTCAGAATAAGCTGAATTTCGTGCATATCGCAGGCACAAACGGTAAAGGCTCAACCTCAACAATGGTTGCACGCGCCCTCAGTTACAGCGGCAAAAAAACGGGGCTTTTTACCTCACCGTTTGTAACCGATTTCAGAGAGCGCATCTGTGTTGACGGCGATATGGTTGATAAAGAGCTTTTTGCTCAGGTTGTAACAGAACTTGAGCCTGTTGTAACACAGCTTGCTCAAAAGCAGATGCAGCCTACGGAGTTTGAGGTGATAACCGCCGCGGCGTTTATGGTTTTTGAACGCAGCGGATGTGATATTTGTGTGCTTGAGGTTGGTCTTGGCGGCAGGCTTGATTCAACTAACGTTATACCTACTCCGTTGGTTAGTGTCATTGCTTCAATTTCGCTCGATCATACTGCAATTCTCGGCGATACAGTTGAGCAGATCGCCGCAGAAAAGTGCGGAATTATAAAGCAAAAAGGCAAAACGGTTTGCTATCCCGTTCAGCAGGTGAGCGTTGAAGAGATAATCAGAGAAACTTGCTCTGTAAAGAACAATACCTTTACAAAACCGGATATTGCTGAGGTTAGCAATACAGTCAATCACATCGACGGTGTAAGCTTTGTATATCGCGGTGTGGAGTATAATCTTTCTATGAGCGGCGAGTATCAGGTTTACAATGCCGTCACAGCGCTTGAAACCTGTCTTCTGCTTGGGATTGACGCTCTCAGCATAAAGCGTGGAATAGAGTCTGCAAGGGTGCCTGCGCGTATGGAAGTTATCTCGTCTTCTCCGCTTGTTCTTCTCGACGGAGGGCACAACGATGATGGCGGAAAAGCTGTTGCGACAAGTATAAGTACTTTACTTGCAGATAAACGCATAACAGCGGTTGTAGGTATGATGGCGGATAAAAACGTCGATGCTTACCTCAGCTGTGTAGCACCTTTGTGCAGTAAAATTGTTGCCTGCAGCGTTGCTGACAACCCTCGCACGATGAGTGCGGATGAGCTTTGTAAGCTTGCATCAAAATACTGCGATGATTGCGTGGCGGTTGAACGTGCGGAGGATGCAGTCAGCCTTGCGCTTGGCGAAATTGATGATTACGACTGCCTGCTTGTTTGCGGTTCGCTCTACCTTGCAGGCGAAGTCAGAATGAAGCTGATAAATTATTTTTCTGCAAACTCCTGAATGTGACATATTTTTCGGCATAAAGCCTCTATCCTATCCGGGTAGAGGCTTTAATTTTTTATCGACAGGAGTGATTGTATGGAATTTATTACATCGGGTAAGAGTATGACGGTTTATCTGTCAGGCGAAATTGATCACCACACCGCCGCAAATATCCGCAAGCTTATCGATACGGAAACGGACAAGCTTTTGCCTCACGTGCTTGTGCTGGATTTCAGTGCGGTTACGTTTATGGACAGCTCGGGTGTCGGGCTTGTGATGGGGCGTTACCGTAACGTCAGCGCACACGGGGGCAGACTTGAGGTGGTTAATCTGCCTCCGTGGTGTTATAAGATAATGAGAATGTCAGGTCTTGAAAAAATTGCAAGAATACAAATGACGGGAGGTACAAGATGAAACCTTTAAATAAATTTACAATGACTATGGACAGCCGTTCGGCAAATGAAGGTTTTGCCAGGCTTGTTGCATCGGGTTTTCTCGCTCAGCTTGACCCTACGGTGGAGGAACTGTGTGATTTGAAAACGGCTGTCAGCGAGGCGGTAACAAACTGTATTGTTCATGCTTACCCCGACGGGGTGGGCAATATCTACATATCTGCCGCTGTTTATGACAGCGGACTTTTCCGTATAAGAATCCGCGACAAAGGTTGCGGGATTGAGGATGTCAGGCAGGCTATGGAGCCGCTGTATTCAAGCCTTGGCGGTGAAAGAGCAGGGCTTGGTTTTGCGGTTATGGAGAGCTTTTGTGACAAAATTTCCGTGCGCTCAACCCTTGGCAAAGGGACAAGCGTAACGCTTGATAAGCATATAAAGGGTAAACCGCTTGCTGACTGAAAGCACACAGCGCGAAAAAATGATAACGGAAAATATGGGTCTGGTGCATTCGTGTGCCGCTAAATTCAAAGGTAAGGGTATTGAGTACGACGATTTGTTTCAGGCAGGCTGTGTCGGTCTTATAAAGGCGGCGGACGGTTTTGACCCTGACAGAGGTTTTGCTTTTTCGACCTATGCGGTGCCTGTAATTCTCGGTGAAATACGCAGGATATTCCGCGATACGGGTTCGGTCAAGGTTGGCAGAATGCTTAAAGAAAAATCGCGCGCAGCTTTGCTGGAGCGTGAGCGGCTTACTTTGCTTAATGACCGTGAGCCTACGCTCAGTGAGCTGGCAGCTGCGCTGAATACCGACGTGCAGGAGGCTGCGATGATTCTCAACGCCGCTATGCCTACGGTTTCGCTCACCGTTTATGAGGAGTCCGGCTCTGCTCAGCTTGATATTCCTGTTGAATCGCACGACAGTAAGATTGTTGACAGTTTGGCCTTGCAACAAGTGATGTCAACCCTTAATGAGCGTGACCGCAGAATAATTGAGCTGAGATATTTTAAAGGGCTGACGCAGAGTAAAACCGCCGCACAGCTTGGTATGTCGCAGGTGCAGGTATCGCGGCGCGAGAAAGCGATTCTGCTCGATCTTCGCCAGAAACTAACATAAAAAAGCAAGCAAGGACAAATGACCTTGCTTGCTTTTTTATTAGCCGAAACAGTATTTTACAAATTCCTTTGCTGTTGTTTCCGAGTCGTATTTCTGCTCTTTGAAAATTTCGCTCATATCGTGTCTGTCATATCCGTCGGCGTATTTTGTTGCCGTCTGCGCCCAGAGCTTTGCATCGCCCAGAGGCAGGTATTCAACAAGCCCCGTGATGTCTGCATCGGGCGTTATTTTGTCCGATATAACGCAGTGGAGCGAAATAGCCTGAGCCTCGATTACGGTGTTGGGCATACCCTCGTAAAATGACGGAAAAACAAATACGTCAGCCGCACAAAGCACCTTCGGCACGTCGTTTCTCAGACCGAGAAACCGTATCTTATCGGCAATGTTTTTGTCTTGGGCTTTTTGCCTGATTTCGTCTTCAAGCTCGCCTATGCCTGTCAGCATCAGCACGCTGTTCGGTTTGAGTTTCAGCATTTCCTCAAATACGTCGAGCAAAAAGCTGTGGTTTTTGGCTTTTGCAAATCTGCCGACGTGTGCCACAACATATTCATCGGTAAAACCGAATTCTTTGCGCATTTCGTCCCTTGTTTCGTCGCTGTAGCGGTAAACACTTGTATCAATTCCGTTGTGGAGCAAAAATGCCTTGCCTTTTTTGATACATCCCTTGCCGAAGCAGTATTCTGCGGCTTCCTTGGATGGTGCAAATTTAACGGTCGGTACGATTTTTGCAAGCTGACCTATGGTGCTGTGCAGGATTTTCTGTTTTGTTCCGCCGTCAACGCTTGTGTTGCTTGAGCGGTAGATGAGCCTTTTTGCGCCGCCTTTTTTTGCGGCAACAAGCTCGAGTGCGGTGCCGGGTTTGACTGAAGAACACAGCACGTTTTCGTATCCGTTGTCGCGCACTATTTCTTCAAGTGCTTTCAGCGATTTTCTGAAATCCTGCGATTTGGAAGGAATTCGGTATATTCTGCCGCCGAGGGCTTCTATTTCGTCGTCGTAAAAACCTCTTTCGGCAACGTTGACGCAAAAGTCCATTTGGTATTTTTCTTTGTCCATACGGCGGTACTGTTTCATCAGGAATGTTTCTGCGCCGCCTGTATTCATGCTGCTCATACAGCAAAGCAGTCTTTTTACACTCATACGTTACTTTCCTCGGTTTCTTTGTGTATTCCGAGCTCGCGAAGCAGCGGTAACGAGGCTTCATCAGGCTCAAAATGAGAGGTGCGTTCAAGACAGCTTGTTTTCATTTGGTTTATGCTGTCGGGCTTGTTGTGGATTGCGAGCAGTATTTCTCCTAACAGCTCGGGTCTGGACGCATCGTAAACAATGCCGTCAACAAGATGGCGGATGATGCTTGCGTTATAATGCCAGTCTGTTGCTATTACGGGCACACCTGCGGCAAAAGCATCTACTATTGTGCCTGCAAAGCCTTCACCCTCACAAAAGGTGGGGAAAAGCAGGGCGAAACAGCTTTTGAGTTCTTTCGTGCTGTCGTTTGTGTCGATGAAGCCTTTGTATGAAATATACGGCTCAAAGGTTTTTACTATTTCGTCAAACCTGCTTTGGTATATGGGTTCAACCATACCGTAAATATCGAGCGTGTAAACCGTTCTGCCAAGCTTGTTGTTGACAAAATGCACAGCTTTAATTGCTTCTTCAATTCCTTTTTCACGGAATATGCGTGAGAATGTGCATAGTCTGTACGGCTCTGATGTGCTGTAAATCAGCTCATCGGGATGGAGTGAGTTTGTTTCGCGGAAGTTTGGCATATATATGGCATTTGTAACACCCAGAGCGTTGAGCTTATCGCGCATCTGCTCCAGCTCAACGTAAACACAGTCGAGCTTTTGGATAGGGGGGATAAGCTTTGTGTTGCTCTCAAGTCTGTCGGGTAACCAACCGCCTACAACTACGTAGTGAAGCTTTCTGTTAAAGCTTTTGTTAAGGATTTCAAATACTGTCGGAAAAACCTTGAATCCTCTTCTTGCAGGCATCATTATAACGTTTTCGCACTCCGAAAGAAGTTTGCGGCAGCTCATAATAAGCTTCAGCGGGTTTTTCTGCCATCCGCAGGAGTCGAGCACGGCTATATTTTCTTCGCCGATAACCTTTGCTATGGCGTTGTATACAGCTTTTGTTTTGTCGGTTTGTCCGCTTACAAAATCTTTGCCGAAGCCGAAGTAACCGCATATGCCAACTTTGTACATTTTTTCATCTCGTTCCTTAAACTGTGATAGGGACACATACACTAAAATTATATATTACGGGGCAAAAAAAGTCAAACGGAAGAAAAAAGCACTTTACAAATCGAAAAGGTTATGATATTATTCTATCGAACAAATGTTCTGGAGGTGGATAAAGTGTCGGAGCGGGTGATTCTTCACTGCGATCTGAATAACTTTTTTGCATCGGTTGAATGCCTGGGCAAGGATGAGCTTAAGGGCAAACCTGTAGCTGTTGCAGGTAGCGTTGAAAAACGTCACGGAATAATACTTGCCAAAAATGAGACCGCAAAAAAATACGGTGTTAAAACCGCAGAGGCTATATGGCAGGCACAGCAGAAGTGTCCGTCGCTTGTGCTTTTGCCCCCTCATTATGAGCTGTACAATATGTATTCACAGCAGGTGAGGGAGATATATGACAGATATACTGACGTGATTGAACCTTTCGGAATAGATGAGTGCTGGCTTGACGTTACGGGCAGCGGTATGCTTTTCGGAAGCGGCGAGAAAATTGCCGAAGAAATACGCCAAGCTGTTAAAAAAGAAACCGGGCTTACGGTGTCTGTTGGTGTGAGCTTTAATAAAATTTTTGCAAAGCTCGGCAGTGATTACAAGAAGCCGGATGCTGTTACGGTTATAGATAAGGCACACTTCAAAGATATTGTCTGGCCCCTTGATGCGGCAGAGATGCTTGGTGTAGGTAGGGCAACCAAACAGAGCCTTCGCAGAATAGGTATCATAACAATCGGCGATATAGCACGCACGTCTCCCGATTTACTGCGTATGGTGCTTGGCAAGGGCGGCGAGACGCTATGGCGTTTTGCGAGCGGATTTGATAATTCGCCCGTTATAAGCTCTGCTTTTGCGCCGCCGCCCAAGAGCATTGGCAGGAGCACAACCCCCGAAAAAGATATGCGCACATGGGATGATATACTGCTTGTGCTGATGAAGCTCAGCGACCGTGTTTCACATTCTCTGCGCGAGAATCATGCTCTTGCAAGCGTTGTGCAGGTGCATACGCGCGACGGAGCGTTGACCGTAAGGGAGCATCAGCGTAAGCTTGCCCAACCCGTAAGGCTTACGGAGCTTCTGTTTAAAACGGGCGCAGAGCTGATAGGTGAGATATGGGATGGCGAAACGCCTCTGCGTTCAATAGGCATAAGGGCTTGCGAATTGTTGAGCGATGAGGACTGCATACAGCTCTCATTCGGGTGCGATTGGGATTATCTTGAGAAGATGGAGCGGCTTGAATGTAAGGTTGACGATATACGAGAGCGCTACGGCAAGGATGCCGTTGTGCGCTGCCGTCAGCTGGAAGGTGACCCGCTGGGCATTTATTCTTCGTTCGGTAAAATTGTTATCTGATTGCTCTTTTCTTTTTGCTTTCTGTGTGTTATAATTCTGCGTTGATAATCAGACTTGTCGGTGGTAAAGTAAAATGAAATTAAGCAAAAAAATCATAATAGTTGTGACAGGTGCGGCAATACTTGCGGCAGGAATAATATGCAAACAGCAGTTTTTCCTTATGGTGCCGCTTTTTGTTTCGCTTTTTGTAATGTCTTTTCAGTCGGAGGCAAACCGTTTCGGTGCGCTTGCAGGTGCGCTCAATTCCGTTATTTATACGGTTGCTTATGTCATTATGGGTGTATACGGTTCTGCGGCGTCGGCAATACTTTTTAGTTTTCCGATTCAGCTCGGCACCTTCTTCAACTGGAAGAAAAAAGCCTATAAGCACACCGTTGTGTTTAAAAAGATGACAACAAAACAGAGGGTGCTGTTTTTCAGCGGTGTGGCGGTTGCGTGGGCAGCGCTTGCGGCTGTGTTTACCTACCTCAATTATGAGTATGCGGTGCTTGACAGCATAACTTTTCTCTTTGGTTTTGTTATACCTATTCTCACAATGCTGGCTTATATCGAGTATACCTATCTCTGGATTATTCAGTCGGTTTTAGGTTTGTTTCTGAATATTCAGATGGTTGTCAACGATTACAGGCAGACCACATATCTCATATACGGAGTCTATGCACTTTACTGCGTGATCTGTGCGTTTATCAACGTGCGCAAATTTTATAAAGAACAGCAGTCGAATAAAGAAACGGAGCAGGTGTAACCTGCTCCGTTTCTTTATTCTGTTTCTTTGATGTATCTTTCGAGTGCATCCTGCCAGTCGGGCAGGGGAGTGAAGCCGTTGTCGACGAGCTTTTGTTTGGAGAGACGGCTGTTCATCGGTCTCTTTGCTTTTGCGGGATACTCTGATGATGAAATGGGCACAACCTTTGTTGAAAGTCCGGCTTTTCTCATTATTTCGAACGCAAAATCAGCCCATGAGCAAAAGCCCTCATTTGTTGCGTGATACGTGCCGTATTTATCTGTCTGTATCATATCGCAAATGAGCCTTGCAAGATCTTTTGTATATGTAGGTGAGCCGAACTGGTCGCATACAACGTTGAGCGTTTCGCGCTCTTTGCCGAGCCTGAGCATTGTTTTTACAAAGTTGTTGCCGTTTTTTCCGAACACCCATGCGGTGCGTATTATGAAATGTTTAGGGCAGGTGTGGCGAACTCTGTTCTCGCCCTCAAGCTTTGTGCTGCCGTATACCGTTTGCGGCCCTGTTACGTCATCAACCTCGTACGGCTCGCTCTTTTCTCCGTCAAAAACGTAGTCTGTGCTGATGTATACAAACTTTGCCTGCATTTCTTTTGCGGTACTGCAGAGGTTCTGTGTGCCGTTTACGTTTACCTTGTAGCAGGCCGCGCTGTCTTCTTCGGCTTTATCAACTGCGGTGTATGCCGCACAGTGTACAATAACGTCAGGTCTGCAGGCACCGACAAATCCTCTGACAGATTCTGTGTTTGTCAGGTCGAATTCGCCTTTGTCAGCGGCAATGCAGCTGATTCCTCTTGCGGCAAGCTCCTGCGCAACGTCATAGCCGAGCTGACCTGCAAAGCCTGTAACTAAAACCTTCATATCTGTTTCCCTCTCATACAAATAAAAATAAAGCAGGGGCGTCGGCGATAGCCACTGCCCCTTTTTTATCAATATGTAAATTTGACATCGCTCTCAGCAAACAAAGGTGCCGAACTGTCTTTTGCCGAAAGCTGAGGTGAGTCAACGCCCCATTCTACGCCGAAAGCAGGGTCATCAAACCTGATGCTGCGGTCGGCACTCGGCTCATAGTAGTTATCGGTCTTGTACATAACCTCAACGTCATCTGTAAGCGTGAGAAAACCGTGTAGAAATCCTCTGGGGATAAAAAGCTGGCGCTTATTCTCTGCCGTAAGCTCAACGCTTATCCACTGCATATATGTGGGTGAGCCTTCTCTGATATCTACTGCAACGTCGAGGATTGCACCTCTTGTGCAGGTTATAAGCTTTGCCTGGGCGTACGGCTCAAGCTGGCAGTGAAGTCCTCTGATTATACCCTTCTGTGAGGAATATGATCGGTTATCCTGAACAAAATCAGCGTTGATTCCGAGCTGTTCGTACTTTTGCTTGGAGTAGCTTTCGTAAAACCAGCCTCTGCTGTCGCCGTGTATGAGCGGCTCGACGATTATCACACCGTCAAGCTTTGTGCGCACAGCGGTGAGAGAATTACTCTGCATCATAGTTTGTATCCTCTCTGCCCCAAATGGGTCTTTCGTTGTGAGCGTTTGTCCTGGAATAAAGTATCTTACCCTCAGCAACTCGGAGAAGATGCTGGCCGTAGGGAGATTTGCCGTATTTTTCAACAGATTCAAGAAGCTGTTTTTTGGAAATCCATCTCATATTGTATGCGATTTCTTCAAGTGCGGAAATCTGGATTCCCTGAAGCTTCTCAATGCTTCGGATGAAGTTTGAAGCCTCGATGAGCGAATCTACCGTGCCTGTATCAAGCCATGCGAAACCTCGACCCATAAGCTTTACGTCAAGCTCGCCGTTTTCGAGGTAGATGCGGTTGATATCTGTAATCTCAAGTTCACCTCTTTTTGAGGGCTTGAGTGATTTTGCATACTGTACAACACGGTTGTCGTAGAAATAAAGACCTGTTACCGCGTAGTTTGATTTTGGTTGTTCGGGCTTTTCTTCAATGGAAACGGGCTTGCCGTTTTCATCAAACTCAACAACGCCGAATGCGTTGGGGTTTTCGACGTAGTAGCCGAAAATGGTGGCACGCTTGTTGTTGGTTGCGGCTTCGCGGAGCAGTGAACCTAAGCCGTTGCCGTAGAAGATGTTATCGCCCAGCACCATAGCAACATCGTCATCGCCGATAAAATCCTCAGCGATGATGAATGCCTGTGCAAGGCCCTCGGGTCTTTCCTGAACTGCATAGGAAAGGTGGAGGCCGAACTTTGAGCCGTCACCCATAAGTGCTTCAAACTTGGGTGTGTCGGCAGGTGTAGATATTATAAGAATCTCGCGGATGCCTGCGAGCATAAGTGTGGACAGCGGATAATATATCATCGGCTTGTCGTAAACAGGGAGAAGCTGTTTACTGGTTACCATCGTAAGCGGATAAAGTCTTGTGCCTGAACCGCCTGCAAGGACAATGCCTTTCAAATTTTTCACGTTCCTTTCGGGTTGATTAAACCGTAATTAATCTATCCTAATATACTACTTTCTTTCGTTTTAGTCAATCCTTATGCACATTCTTTAAGATATTGTTCACGATTTGTGCAAAATGTCAACGGTTTTATTTTAGGGCAGAAATCGCAGTGGGCGTATGGGCTCCATATACTGTTTGACGTGGTGTTTCAGGTGTGTTATAATAAACTAAATATGTCAGTCAAAGGGGCGTTGCAGTTGAAAATGTGTGAGGATTGTCTCAATTATGAGTACAACGAAGAGACGGGCGAGTGTGAGTGTATAGTCGATATGGATATGGATGATACCGAGCGATATATCGGCGGTGCGATGAAAAGCTGTCCCTATTTTATGATAAACGACGAGTACGCAATTGTAAGAAAGCAAAATTAAAACGGATGCAGTATCATCTTCATACTGCATCCGTTTCGTTTTTTGTTACTGTGGGTTCAGAAAATAGCGGCGGGCGATACCTCGCCGAGGAAAAATGCCGCGGCTGTAATGACGCTCATAAACGCACCTGCAAAGCCGAGCGAAAACAGGGTTGCCTTATTCCTCATAATGTAATTCTTCATATACTATCTCTCCTTCCTTTGCAACTATTATACTCGCAGGAGGTAGCGGAAGTTACCACAAACAGGTAACAAAAGAAAACAGTTTTGTTACCGTTTGTGCGGCGATTGTTTCAAATCTGTAACAATCGGTTACAGAATGATGTTTGCGGTGTAAAACAGCTGTTCCAAATTTGCTATTGCTTTTAATACCGAGTGATGCTACAATTTAAAAAACAGATTTGCAATTCGTATTGGCGGCAAGCCTTTGCTTCGGCATATTCAGCCGTAGCGATCCGGCGATCTGTTGCGTATATTTCTTCTCTTACTGCCGATACAAGCTTTGTGCCGCAGGTCAGCTGTGAGGAAGGTATACAAAAAACTGTTGTGTGGCTTAACAGTTTTGCTTAAGCAACTATTCTGAATCGGAGGATGGATAATGGCAGAACAAAAAACACCCGAGGTCAAAGGTTATCTTCGTAATTTTATGCTCAATGTGCCGGAATCTATTTATAAATGTTCAGGCATCAAGATTTTTGGCAGGCGTATTAAGGCGGTGCTGTTCTCTACCGATGTCAGCATTATCCGCAACACGAATGCTGATGCCGTTATAGCTGTTTATCCGTTTACGCCTCAGCCTGTAATAACTCAGGCTGTTACAATCGCTGCCGATGTGCCTGTTTTTGTCGGCGTAGGCGGTGGTTTGACTCAGGGGCCAAGGGTGCTCAATCTTGCGCTTCACGCTGAGTTTCAGGGTGCGATAGGTGTTGTTGTCAACGCACCTACCAAGAATGATATAATAAAGTCGCTCAAAGAAACTATAGATATCCCTGTTGTTGTAACCGTTGCTTCGGCAGAAACGGATATTGCCGCAAGGCTTGAAGCAGGTGCAGATATCCTCAATGTTTCGGCAGCCGGAAAAACAGCTGAGGTTGTAAGCGGTATCAGAGAAAAATATCCCGATGTGCCGATTATTGCAACCGGAGGCCCGACGGATGAGACGATTCTTGCAACGATTGAAGCCGGCGCAAACGCAATAACATGGACTCCGCCGTCAAACGGAGAAGTTTTTAAGGATATTATGGCGGCTTACCGTAACGGTCAAGCACACCCGGATTATTAAGGAGAAGATTATGGAAACAACAGAAGTAACCGTATTTAAAAATACGATATACAGAGGTAAAATACTTAACCTGCGTGTTGATATTGCAGGCCTGCCCAACGGTACGGAAGCTCCACGTGAGTTTGTAGAGCACAGCGGAGGCGTTACCGTGGCTGCTCTTACGGATAATGCAGAGCTTATATTTGTAAGACAGTTCCGTTACCCCTATATGGAGGAGGTTCTTGAGCTTCCTGCAGGCAAACTTGAGAAGGGTGAAAATCCGCTTTCCGCAGGCAAAAGAGAGCTTCGCGAGGAGGGCGGCGTAATCGCTTCCCAGTATATCAACCTCGGTGAGTTTTATCCTTCGCCCGGATACACAAATGAGGTTATATACCTCTACGGTGCCCGCGGGCTGACTCAGGTTGAGCAGGAGCTGGATGAGGATGAGTTCCTCAACGTCGAATATATTCCGCTCGGCAAAGCAGTTGATATGGTGCTCAATAACGAGATTAAAGACGGTAAGACCCAGGCGGCGGTGCTCAAGCTTGCCGCTCTAATAGAACGCAATTCATAAAAAAATGCTGGCCGAATAAGGTCAGCATTTTTCTGAATATCTGTAATAAAATTTCTTTATCAGGTTGAAAGGAATTAAAAATGCCCAATTTCAAAAGAACAAAGTTTGCCTGCTATCTGGCGTACTTTACGATGTCATCTGTTTTTTGTCTGCCGCCGCTGCTGTTTGTAACGTTTCGTGAAATGTATAATATTTCTTATACCTTGCTCGGCACGTTGGTGCTTACAAACTTTTGCACACAGCTGTTGGTTGATTTAATCTTTACAGCGTTTTCAAAGCATTTCAATGTAAAAGCGGTTGTAAGAATAATGCCGCTTATCACGTCTTTGGGGCTTGCGATATATGCGCTTGTGCCTGCTTTTTTTTCGCATATTGCTTATGCAGGACTGCTTATCGGTACTGTGATATTTTCCGTGTCTGCGGGTCTTTCGGAGGTTCTTCTCAGCCCGACTATTGCGGCAATGCCATCCGATAATCCTCAGCGGGATATGAGTATGCTTCATTCTTTGTATGCTTTCGGTGTTTTCACTATGGTAACACTCAGCACTCTGTTCCTGAAAATTTTCGGCAACGGAAACTGGATGTTCCTTACACTTTTTCTGGCATTGTTGCCCGTTATAGCTTCGGTTTTGTTCTTTGCTTCTCCTATGCCCGATATGTCAGGCGGCGAAAGTACGGCGGATACACACAAGAGCAAAAAAAGAAATCTGGGTCTTGCCATGTGCGTAGGCTGTATCTTCTTTGGCAGTTGTGCAGAGAATACAATGTCAAACTGGATTTCAAGTTATATGGAAAACGCTCTTAATATAGATAAAACCGTCGGCGATATTCTCGGAATGGCTATGTTTGCCGTGCTTCTCGGCATAGCTCGAATCTCTTACGCGAAGTTCGGTAAAAATATCTGCAGAGTGTTGTTGGTTGGTATGATTGCAGCTGCGGCTTGCTACCTTGTTGTAGGCTTTTCAAACAGTACGTTTTTTGCCTTCCTTGCCTGCATTTTCACAGGCTTGTTTACTTCTATGCTCTGGCCCGGCGCTCTTATTATGATGGAAGAAAATCTCTCGGGTGTCGGCGTTGCGGCATATGCGCTGATGGCGGCAGGCGGCGATATGGGCGCTTCGCTTTCACCACAGCTTATGGGTATAGTTGTAGATAAGGTTTCTGCAACCGATTTTGCGGCTGACCTGGCTGTTTCGCTGAACCTTTCTGTTGAGCAGATTGGTCTTAAGGCGGGTATGATTGTTACGTCGATATTCCCCATTGTTGGTGCAGTTCTTGTTGCGGTTACCGTCAGATATTTCAAAAAACATAAGTCACAGGCATAACGGTTTGTGCGTAAAAAAAACACCCCTCAGCCGAGGGGCGTTTTTGTTTTTGAATTTGATTAATAGTTGATAACTCTGAGCTCGAAGTAAGCCTGGGGATGTGCGCATACGGGGCAGAGCTCGGGAGCGGATTCGCTGTCTACGATGTGACCGCAGTTACGGCAGATCCATACTGTCTTTTCGTTTTTCTTGAATACTTCGCCGTTCTCAACGTTTGCAAGGAGCTTGAGGTATCTTTCTTCATGCTCTTTTTCGATTGCTGCTACGCCCTCGAAAAGTGCGGCGATGTCATCAAAGCCCTCTTCTTTTGCTTCGCGTGCCATGCGTGCGTACATATCTGTCCACTCTTCGTTTTCGCCTGCAGCTGCTGCTCTGAGGTTTTCTTCTGTTGTGCCGATACCGCCAAGGAGCTTGAACCAGATTTTTGCGTGCTCTTTTTCATTGTTTGCTGTTTCTTCAAACATAGCGGCAATCTGCTGATAACCCTCTTTTTTTGCTTTTGAAGCGAAATATGTATACTTGTTTCTTGCCTGACTTTCGCCTGCAAAAGCCTCCATCAGATTTTTTTCGGTTTTTGTGCCTTTAAGGTTTGCCATTTTTCAATTCCTCCTGTATAATGGGATACTGTAATAATACTATTGTTTTTCGCTTTTGTAAATAAGCAAACGCAAAATAAGGGTATACTAAATTGTGAATTTTTTGTGAGGTGAACGTAATGAAGGTTTCGGATTCTGTTTTTAACGTTGGTGTAAGTGATAAGGACATAGATCTTTTTGAGGGGCTTTACGTTGTGCCCAACGGCATAGCGTATAATTCATACGTTGTTTTTGATGAGAAAATAACTGTGTTTGATACGGTTGATTCTCGTTTCAGCGATGAGTGGCTTGCAAACCTTGCCGGCGTGCTTGGCGATAAAAAACCCGATTATCTCGTTGTTGAGCATATGGAGCCCGATCATTCTGCAAGCATTGCGAGATTTGTTGAGAAATATCCCGATGCAAAGGTTGTTGCAAACGCAAGAATTTTTTCGATGAGAGCTCAGTTTTTCGGAGATGGGTGAGGGTTTGACAAGGTCGAAGTTACAGATGGTGATGAGCTTTGCACGGGCAGACATAACTTCAGGTTCGTTTTTGCTCCTATGGTGCATTGGCCTGAGGTAATGGTTGCCTATGATGCGGCGGATAAGATACTTTTCTCAGCTGACGCATTCGGCAAATTCGGTGCGCTTGACTGTGATGAGCCGTGGGATGATGAGGCGAGAAGATATTATATAGGCATCGTCGGCAAATACGGCGCGCAGGTGCAGGCGCTTCTCAAAAAAGCCGCCGCCCTCGAAATAAATATGATTTGTCCGCTTCACGGCCCTGTGCTTACCGAAAATCTCGGTCATTATATCAGTCTTTATGATAAGTGGTCGTCTTACACTCCCGAAACAGACGGTGTTGTTATTGCATATACCAGCATCTACGGCAACACAAAGAAGGCGGCTGAACTGCTGTACAGCAAGCTTATGGAAAAAGGATGCGGCTATGTGCGTATCTTTGACCTTGCAAGGAGTGATAAGTATACGGTTCTTGCCGAGGCTTTCCGTTGCTCCAAGCTGGTTCTCGCTTCTCCTACCTACAATTCGGAGCTTTTTCCGCATACAAGAGCTTTTATTGATATGCTCTGCGAGCGCGGATACAAGAACAGAACCGTAGGAATAATTGAAAACGGAAGCTGGGCGCCTGTTGCGGCAAACCTTGTGCGCAAGAGGATGGATGATCTCAAAAACATCACTTTTGCAGAAAATGCAGTTACCGTCAAATCAGCGCTCAATGCTGTTTCTGCTGTCGCTGTTGAGGCTCTTGCAGACGAGCTGTTGAGATAAAACGGAGGCTTTGTTATGGGCTACAAATATCAGATGCATACCCACACTTTTCCTGCCAGCGATTGCGGAGCAATGGAGCCTGAGGAGCTTGCGCACGCTCTTTATATCGGTGGCTACAGCGGATGTGTGCTGACTAATCATTTTTATTGGGGTAATACGGGCATTGGTCGTAATATGCCATG
>JAFOBC010000348.1 GCA_017382015.1 Clostridia bacterium | reverse complement strand
TTGCTTGCGCTGAATGATGTTGCGTGGCAGGTGATATCGCTGATGTATGTAGGCGCATTGCCCGATGCGGGGATGAAGCAGAAACTTGCTGTTTCAGGGATGTCTTCTTTTGCGATAAGACCGCGCTTATCTTTGAAGTATTCGCTCATATCGATAGGTGTGAAGTAGAGCTTGCCCTCTTCCATGCCGTTGATTGCTTCCTTGATTGCTTCAACGGATACGTCAACAAAGTGCTGCTTGAATGCTTCAGCTGTTTCAAGGCCGGGGATTGTGATATCAAGACCGAAAAGGTTTACCCAGAAAGCAGCAAGGAGCTTTGTGAAGAACTCTGTGCTGACACCCTGTGTGTCAAGTGCAGAGTGTGCGTGTGTTGCGCTGATGTTGATGCTTGCAACCTTGATTCCTTTGCTTTCGCAGTAATCGAGGATTGCCTTGCGTATTGCGCGTGTGTCTGTTGATGTAACGCCGAGTGAGTCGATTGCGCCGAGCACAACGATGCCTTCGCCGCTGTTATCATCTATTGCGGTAACGCGGATGCACTGGTCATCGTATACGCCCTTTGCGTATTTGTTGAGCAGGTCACGGCCGAGGTTGTATTTGCCGCTGTCGATGTCATCGGGTACGATGCTTTTCTTAGCGTAGCCGAGCTCCCAAACAGCATTCTCTGCAGGCTCGGTCTGATATGTTTCTCTGCCGGGCAGGAATCCGATTTCGTCAGCGTCGTAGTTTTCCATCGGCTCCCAATCGTTGGGGTCAAGATATATTGTGCAGATTGTTTTTGCAAGACCTTCAACAATAACGTTGAGTGTGTTGTAAAATCCTTTTTCAACTGCTGTGACAATTGCGTTCTCCTCCTGTGGCTGTGCAGCACCTGAGCTGAGCGATGCGCCCGTGAACAGGATTGCAAAACACATTATGAGGGAGATGATACGCAAAACTTTTTTCTTCATTGCTTTGTTACCTCCAGGTATTAAGTTTATGAAACCTATTCTATAGCATTTGTATATCTTCGTCAATTGTATTTCATTTTTCTGCTGTGAGAAATTTTTCGCCTGTTTCTGTGCGAAATTGACAAGTGAATTTTGCAGTGATAATATAAGCGTAAGTTTCAATACGGAGGCAAATGCGATGGATGATAAAATGTATATCCTTACCTATGAACACGGCGGATATGTTCTCTGGGGCGATTGGCTCAAACCCAGACTCAGAGATATTGAGCAGTGGCTCGAGAAATATCCTAAGCTTAAAATAGGCCTTGATTATGAATCGTTTACCTTTGATGAATATACACGCTGTGACCCCGAAATTGTCGAAACCGTCGGCCGACTTCTCAAAAAATATCCCGGCAGAGTGGGGCTCGGCGCAACGACATACGGTCAGCCTCTGGCACTTACAATTTCCGAGGAATCCAATGCACGTCAGCTCTCATACGCTGTAAAAACAAACCTTCACTATTTCGGTGTTACGCCCAACGTTTACAGCATATCCGAGTTTGCTCTGCACAACCAGACACCTCAGCTTATCAGCCAGTGCGGTTACGATGCTGCTCTGCTACGCTCACACGTTATGGGCTACGGCTATCCGAAGAACTTTGACTGTGCGTGGGGCTTGTGGACGGGCAAGGATAAAACCGCCGTGCCTGCTGTGCCTACATATCCCGAGCAGGGCAGGGGCTACAACTGCACAACACTCGACAACTGGATTCTTTCACGCTGGTCAGAGGGCAAGGCAGGCTATGAGCTTGAGGATTTTGAAGAGAAATATAAGAAATATAAGCCGCTTCTGGCTTCGCGATACGATGATGTCTGCCAGCCGATTGAGAGGCTGACCGAATATATTGAGAGCAAGGATAACTATGAGTATGCTCTGCTTGAGGATATTCCGCAGATTTACGGCGAGGCAACTCAGCAGCTTGATACTACGGATAATGATTTCCACGTGCAGATGCCGTGGGGTTACTGCGGTAACGAGATTTTCAACGGTGTTCGTGCAAGTGAGGTTGCCGCTGTGCAGGCGGAAAAACTCAATGCCCTGAGCGTAATGCTTGGCGGCGAATCGCTTGAAAAACAGAGCGAGGATGCCTGGAAATATGTCCTTGCCGCACAGCATCACGACGTTACAATCTGCGGTCTGCTTGATCTTTCACGTCGCTTTATTCCTGAATCAATCGAGCTTTCTGACGGTGTAAAAGCAGAATCTGTTTCGGTTCTTGCCGAGCGTTTTGCCGATTCGAACGGAGAGGCGCTATTGGTTACAAACCTTCATTCGTTTGCCGTTGACGAGTGGGTTGAGGTGGAGTGTGACAAGGCTTACGGCGTTTTCGACGGTGATGAGCAAATTGACAGCGAGTTTGTGTCAGGCAAGCTTCGTGTTCGTGTAAAGTTACCTCCCTTTACGGTTAAAAGATATATTCTGCGCGAGCCTCTTGCCTGCGAGAAATCTGCTTTTGCGTGGAATTGCGGCTCGGGCGAGCTTGCAACGCCGTTTTATACCCTAAGCCTCAACAAAAACGGTATAGCTTATATTGCCGATAAGGGCGGCAGAAAGATTTTTGATAACGCAGACGGTGCGCTCTTTACTGCTTGGGTAGACGGTGAGGACTGTGTATCGGCAGGCGAGTGGAGCGTTGAGATAAATGCTCACAGCGCAGTTGCAACGCAGGTCGGTAAGATAGGCACAATCGGCTATACGTTTGAAATGCGTCTGTCTGACAGCAATGAGCGTATCGATTGCCGCACAAAGTTTGAGATGAGCGGTCAGCTTGTCGGCAGAACAGACGTCACACAGGGCAGACCCGTGCCTCTCACACGCAACGGACACCATCACGAGGATAAGCTTTGCTTTGTGATGAATGCCTGCCTCGACAGCGACAGAAGAATGGTGCGTGACCTGCCGTATTCAATCTCCGATTGGAACGGTGCGGTGCTCAAAACAGAAGAGTATTGGTATCCCGACGATCTGATTCTCATTGATACGGAAGTTTCTGCCGAGGAATCCTTCAACTCAACAACTTATATGCACGGCATATATTGGCTTTGCCTGCGCGACAGCAAAAACGGTCTGGCTGTGCTTAACCGCGGCTGTATGGGCAGTACAATTCAGGGCAACCGTATGCTGATTCCGCTGCTTTATTCCAACGAGTATATGTGCGGCACCCGAATCCTCGAGGGTGAGTTTGAGGATGAGTTTGCGCTTCTTCCTTTCGACAGCGGTATGAGCGATGCCACGCTTCACACAAAGGCAATGTCTTACGCCTGCCAGCCTGAGGCGGCTGTTATCAAAGCGGGCGAGGGTGATATGTCATCACTTACCGCCGCAGAGCTTGAGTGTGATACGCACACTGTTGTTCTCACGTCACTCTATCCGGAAAACGGCTACGTTTATGCGCGTATGTGCAACTATTCCGATGAGTCTGCAACGGCTGTGCTCAAGCCATTTGTCGGCACTGTTGATTCGCAGACGGATCTGCTCGGCAACGTTACAGACGCGATTGAGGACAGCGTTCTGAAGTTCAGACCGTGGGAAATAAAAACAGTCAGAATAAAGCTCTGATTTATACATTGACACTGTGACAATAATTTCATATAATAATGTCTAAAAAGAAATAAGGAGTTGTAGATATGCTTACTTTGGAGCGAGCAAAAGAATTACTTAACACCACAACAACCGAGGAACATCTTTTCCTCCATGCAAAGAACGTGGCTGTTGCAATGGGCGGAATGGCAGAGCATTTCGGTGAGGATAAAGAGTATTGGACAGCAATCGGTTATCTGCACGATTACGACTATGAGCAGCACCCCGAAGAGCATCTTCAGCACACCGAAAAAGCTCTTCTCGATGCAGGCGTAACACAGGAAGAAGTGCGCGCAATCCTTGCGCACGGCTTTGGTCACTGCAACGATGTCGAGCCTGTTACAAACCTCGAAAAATCGCTGTTTACGGTGGATGAGCTTACGGGCATCATTCAGGCTGCGGCGCGTATGCGCCCGATGGGTATCACCGATATGGAAATATCCAGTTTTATGAAAAAGTTCAAGGATAAGAAGTTTGCCGCTAAGTGCGACCGTGAGGTTATCCGCAAGGGCTGTGAAATGCTCGGTATGGAGGTCAGGGACGTTGCCGAAATATGTATCAACGCTATGAAAGGCTATGCGGACGAACTTCAGATAGGCCCGAAGGAATAATGAATTTCAAACCCCGTCACCGATGGGGTTTGTTTTTTGTGCGATTGAAAATGCAGGTTAACTGTGTTATAATAACCGAATGAAGTAAGAGGTGATATGCTTGAAATCAGCAGCAGAAATCAGCAAAAGGGAGAGCGGACAGCTCTCAAGGCTAAAAAAGATACAGAGCAAGGGTAATTCGGGCAAGTATTTTCTTGTGTTGCTTGTGTTGATTGCCGTTGTAAATATTATCGACGAGGTTACGAGTAACCTCACCGTTACGGTGCAGTCGTCTTTCGTTACCGAGTTTTTTGTCACAAATCCCTTTATGGGCAAATACTATACTTACGAGGATGGTCTTGCTTTCCATTCGGGAATAGGTGTTTTTACATATGTGCTCGGTCTGTTTACGCCTTTTTATAAGGCTCTTGCCGACAAATGGGGCAGAAAGCCGCTTTTTGTGCTTTCAACCCTTGGTATGGCGGCAGGTCTGCTTGTTATCCATCTTTCCTCAAGCTACATAATGTTCCTTATCGGCTTTGCAATAATAAGCTTCTTTATGGGGCACGATATACAGATAATTTACATCCTCGAGGAAGCGCCCGACAAACACCGTGCAAAAATTTACAGTTTTCTCAAAAGCTTCGGAATACTTGGTGTTATTCTGATTCCTGCCCTGCGTAATTTCCTTATGGGTGACGATGCGACAAAATGGCGCGAGATTTTCCTTGTGCCTGCCGTTGTCGGCGTTGCTGCGAGCTTACTTGTGTTCTTCTTTGCCAGGGATACAAAGGTGTTCGTAAGCGAGAGGATTGCGTATCTCTCCCGCCCTTACGAAGAAAGACAGAGGGAAAAAGCGCTGCTCAAACAGCGTAAGCAGGCTCAGCGCAATCAATCCGGTGTTTTCAACGGCGTCAAATATATCTTTGCAAACAAAGATACTAAGATGCTAATAATATCACATATTATCTTCGATGCCGCAATGCCTGCAATCGCGCTGTATTTTGAGTCATCAATGCACCGTGCAGGTATGAGCACAAGCAGTATCACAAAGGCGCTTTTTATGGTGCCCGTAATCTATGCGTCGATAACCTTCCTCTCGGGCTTTATTGCTGACAGAGCAGGTCGGAAAACAACGGTTGTCCTCTTTTCGTCTACCTGCGTTGCAGGCTATATCCTCTTTGTTGCAGGTATTCTTCTCGGTTGGAATCCTTACCTTGTCGGTGCGCTTGCAGGTCTCTACCAGGGTTCTTATTGGATTGGCAGAGACTATATGAATGTTATGATGACCGAAAAAGTGCCCACGGATATACGTGCATCCGTTGTCGGTGCAGAGGGACTTCTTGTAATAATCGGACTGGTTGTCGGTTACGGTGCAATCGTGCTTGGTATCACACTTGCCCCGATCTGGTGGGCTTGCCTTGCAATTTCCGTGCCGGCTGTTACGGTTGCGGCGGTTCTTTTTGCCGTTAATGTCAAGGAGACAAAGGGCGCAAATCTTGATGAAATTGAGTAAAGGGAAAAGATAAAGACAATGAAAATTACAGGAGCAATTTTTGATTTTGACGGTACGCTGTTTGATTCAATGCAGATTTGGCGCGGCATAAAGGAGCGCTATTTTGATTACCACGGTCTTGTGCTTACCGCGCAGGATGAAGAAGTGTTTGCCGGCCTGCGCCTGCAGGAGGTGCTTGCCCTTGCAAACGAAAGATTCGGTATGGGTATGACTTCTCAGGAGCTTTTTGCGGATTTCTTCGGGTTTATTGAACAGTGCTATATGGCAGAGGCAACGCCTAAAAATGATATTGTTGCTTTTCTTGAAAAACTGCAGGCAAGGGGAGTGAAGATGGGCATTGCAACCGCCACAAGCGAGGGTGCACTCAGACCGTTGCTTGAAAAATACGGTATGCTCGGCTACTTTTCGGAGATTCTTTCCGTTTACACCGTCGGTTCAGCAAAAACCGAGCCGAAGGTTTACGATGCCGTGCTTGATTCGCTTGGTACGGAAAAAGAGACAACCTGGGTGTTCGAGGATGCTCTGTATGCCGCTAAGACAGCTAAAGAAGGCGGCTACAACCTTGTCGGAATATATGACCCGACCGAGTCCGATGCCGACGGACTGAAAGCAATTTCAGACGTGTATATTCACAACTACAGCGAGATTGACCTCGACAGTTAAAAAGCAAAGCGCCGCCTGACTGCTTCTTTAAGAGCAGTACGAGGCGGTGTTTCTTTTTGCGCGCATTAAAAATATAAACAAAATCAAATAATGTGGTGACAAAATCTTTTTTATATGCTATAATACAACGAAATGATGTACAATTGGGGGTGGTATCGGGTGTCGATAAAAGTAAGTGTAATTGTTCCGACTCATAACAGGCCGCATTTTCTTGGCCGCACAATAGATTCTCTTTTAGCTCAGACGTATCGTGATACCGAGATTGTCGTTGTTGACGATAACGCTCCCGACAGCCCCGCAAGAGCAGATACGCAGGCTCTGATGAAAAATTATGAGCAGTATGACAACGTCATATACGTGCGCAACGAAAAGCCTTTGGGCGGCGGCTTGGCACGAAACGAAGGTATCCGCGCTGCTACGGGCGACTATGTCACGTTCCTTGATGATGACGATATCTACCTTCCCGAAAAGGTAGAAACTCAGCTTGCATTTATGCTCGAAAAAGACCTTGATATGAGCTTTACCGACGTGTTTATTCACAGCGCCGAGGGCAAGCTTGTCGAGTATCGCAGACATTCATACGTCAACGATTGCTCAAATCAGGAGTTATTCCGTCAGCATATTATTCATTCTCTCTGTCCTACCTCAACTTATATGATAAAGCGCAGCTTTATTCTCGGAACGGACGGCTTCCGCGGTGTTCCGATGGGTCAGGATTTTATGCTTATGTGGGATATGCTTGAGCACGGTGCAAAAACGGCTTATTTCCCGGTTTCCTATATTATCCAGTACATTCACAACGAGGGCAGAATATCTCTCGGACAAAATAAGGTCAACGGTGAAAAAGCTCTTTATGAGCTTAAAAAGACCAAGCTGAATCTTCTTACCGCAAAAGAGCGCAGATACGTTCGCTTCAGGCACTATGCGGTTCTGACGGTTGCGTATAAGCGGAGCGGCAAGCCGTTTGATGCAATGCGATACGGCATCAAAACCGCTTTTGCTTCACCTGCGGACGTCGTAAGGGAGTTCAATCGCTTGTTCACTAACCGCAAAATGGCTAAACAATCAATTAACAACGGCAAATAAGAGGTTCTTATGTTTTCTTTCAGTAACGGAATATTAAGAATAAATGCAGACAGGCCGGGGTTGGACTTTTTTATCGATGTGTCGTTCTTTATGCTGCTTTGTTCGGTGTTCACAAACGGTGCGGCAGAGGGCGAGGGCTATTTCTACTACATTTCGTTTTTCTTGTTCTTCGGTCTGACGTGTATCAAATTGCTCACTTCGTTTAAATCGCAGGGCAGCTTGGTGATTCCTTCGTTTACCTTGTGGTACGGCGGCTTTGTGTTGCTGTCGTTGCTGTCTGCGCTGTGGGCTACTAATCCGCAAACCAGCCTGAAGGTTATTTCAAGGCTTATACAGAGTCTTGTTATTACCTTTGCCATGTCGCAAAACTACGCAACGCGAGCGGGCTTGCTCAGGTGTGTGCGTATGTTTTCGTGGGCAGGTACCTTTGTCGGCGTGTATATGCTGGCAGCTACGCCTTTCAACAAGTGGTTCAGCGGCTTCTTCGGTTCGTCATCTACGGCGCTTAATCCGAACACAATCGGTATGATTTTCACACTCTGCCTGATGACGTCTTTCTACTTCGCTTTCTATTGCCAAGAGAAGAAATATTACCTTTTCACAGGCTTGCAGTTTTTTATCATAATCCTCACAAGCTCGAGAAAATCATTGCTTTCTGCCGTTATAGGCATAGTTATGATGAGCTTGCTGAAGGTGAAACGCCGCAATATGATTATCCGGATTTTAGTATTGTTCGGACTGGTTGTGGCATTTTATTACCTGATAATGTCCGTACCTGCGCTGTACAGAGCAATCGGTATCCGTTTTGAATCCATGACCGGATATCTGATGGGTGAGGGTGGTGACTACAGCCTTTCACTTCGTCAGAGGTTTATTGATAATGCTACGGATATGTTCTTTGAAAGACCGCTTTTGGGCTACGGCATAAATAACTTTACTGTGCAGATAGGACGACGCATAAACGTCTGGACGTATGCACACAACAATTATTACGAAATACTTGCAGACCTCGGTATAGTAGGTTTTGTAACGTTTTACGGCTACTACTTTTACCTGTTGGCCACCTTGTTTAAAGCCTGGCGCAAAACCAACAGCTCATTTGCAAAAATGATGTTCACGTGGCTTACGGTTATAATGATTTGTGAATACGGTCTGGTCAGTTATTATTCGATATATATGCAGATGGCTCTTTGTTGTATGTATTTGTTCACCTGTGCAATCAACAGGAGCGATGACCATTCCAACGGCACACCCTTATATATGAAATACAAAGAGAGCGTGTACGGTTAACACAGCCGTAAACATTCAGAAGAGAGGAAGATGACTTTGAATTCCAATGCAAACAGTACAGCAGCGCCTAAGGGCATAGAAATCAATATTGTTTTTTTGCTTGAAACCGTGCTTAAAAGATGGTGGCTGTTGGTTGTGTCGGCAGTTGTTATGGCGGCAATCGGTCTTGGTATCGGTGTAGTTACAACAACACCGACCTACACATCTGATATGAGCTTTACCACCTACAATCAGGAGGCAAGCAACGTCGTTTCTTCAGGCGATATCAACAGCTCTGTTCAGATTGCCAATACTTTCAAATACATTCTCAAGAGCCGTACAATGCTTGAGAAAGTTGCTCAGAGCTGCGGCGCCGGCACCACAATCAAGCAGATTGAGAGCAGTATGAAGGTCACAACCGAGCCTGATACAAATATCATCATCATACGCATCACAACAACTGACCCCAATCTCTCTTACCGTATTGCTGTCGGTTTTGAAGAGTGCTATCAGGGTGTTGTTGATTACGCTTACCCCAACGCAACGCTTCAGCTTTGCGAAACACCTCTTCTTCCCCAGGATCCTGACGTAAGCAAGTCGGCAATGCGTTTCTCCGTAATCGGTGCAATAGCCGGTTTTGCAATTGCATTCGTTGCGGTTATCGTTGCAAATGCAGCACGTGATACAGTCCAGACCGTTGAAGATATTCAGGTCAAGCTTGAATCCAACCTTATCGGTACAGTCGGCAGTGTTCGCATCAAGGGCAAAAAGAAGAATAAGGGTTACCGTCTTCTTCTCTCAGACCGTACGCTCGGCTTCTCTTTCATAGAGTCTTACAAAGCAATCCGTATAAAGGTTGAAACCTTCTGCGCAAGAAAAGGCCACAAGGTTATCCTTGTTACCAGCGCCGGTGAGAACGAAGGTAAAACAACGTTCTCAATGAACCTTGCACTCAGCCTTGCACAGAACGGCAAATCCGTTCTTGTTATTGACGCTGACCTTCGTAAGCCTGCTGTCAGCAAGTTCCTCAACCTCAACGTCAGCCCCGAGTATGACCTGGCTTCCGTTATCAGCGGCAAAACTGAGCTCAGCGATGCAATCAAGTTTGTCGAAAAGCACAGGCTCTTCATCCTCACAACAGCACGCTCAAACGATGAGCCTACAGAGATACTTTCATCTCAGCAGATGGCAAAGCTTATCAAAGCAGCAAGAGAAGAGTTTGACTATGTTATTGTCGATACAGCTCCTGCGGCTGTTGTTAACGATGCCAACATCCTCTCCAACTTTGCTGATGCGGCAATCCTTGTTGTCCGTGAGAACTTCTCGCCCTGCGCACGTATACGCGGCGTTATAGATGATATCAGCACAAATAAGGCTGAACTCATCGGCTGTGTATTCAATAATGTTGCTTCTGACGGTGTCCGCGGTGCATACAGCAAGTATAAGTATGGCTACGGCTACGGTTACGGCAGAGGTTACGGATATGGCGGCTACGGTTACGGCTACGGTTACGGTGAATCATCATCGCGTTCCGACAGTTCAAAGAGTAACGATTAACAGAGGTTAGACAGCTATGAAAAAAGTTTTAGTGGTTCTTCTCGT
>JAFOBC010000347.1 GCA_017382015.1 Clostridia bacterium | reverse complement strand
TAAGGGTGCCGCAAGTGCATCACGCCTTGCACAGCGTACACTTGATAAGTGTATGAAGAAAATCGGTTTTAAACAGATATAATTTGAAAATTTTATTTCAAGATCTAAAAAAACTTGTTGACAAGCCCCAAGTGTCTGTTGTATAATGCTGTCTATACAATGAGAAATTTGCCCCTGCAAATTGCGGAGGGAGGGAATAGGTAATGAGTAAAGTAGAAGTTAAAGAAAACGAATCCTTAGACAGCGCACTCAGAAGGTTTAAGAGACAGACCTCCAGAGATGGTGTTATTCAGGAGGTTCGCAAAAGAGAACACTATGAAAAGCCTTCTGTAAAGAGAAAGAAGAAGTCAGAGGCTGCTCGTAAGCGCAAGTATAAGTAAGAACCGAAAGACGGGCAACAAAGCCCGTCTTTTTTCTTGTAATAATACATAAACTAAGGATAACATTATGCTTGATGACCGCTATATGCCCCGATACCGTTTTTCCGGCGTCTGCGACATAACAACAGACGATCTTAAAAAAATGGGTGTTTCCGGACTACTGCTCGATATTGACAACACACTTATATATGACGAAACGCTCACTCCCCTGCCCGGTGTAAGGGAATGGGTAAAAAAGATGGACAGCGCAGGCATTCCGCTTGCGATAGTATCCAACGCGATCGCACCGCGTGTATATATCACAGCAAAAAAGCTGGGCATCAGGCACTACATATACAGCGCAAAAAAGCCAAAGCCGGACGGTCTGCTGCGCGCAGCCCAAAAGCTTGGCTTACCGATAAATTCACTTGCAATGGTCGGCGACCAGCTAAAAACCGATATGCTCGCCGCCAACACAGCAGGCGCAGTTGCCGTGTTCACCGACAGAGCGCAGGATGAAAAAATTTTTAAGTTTTACTTCAAAAAAGCCAGAGCCGGCGAAAAAGAACTGCTCGAAGAATTTGAACGCAGAAAAAACGGAGAATGACCTATGGAATTGTATGAACTTACCAAAATGTTCCCTAAGGATATTGACGGCGGAATTATCGAAAGCCCTGCAGCACGCCAGTATTTTACAGGGTTCAATGCCGATTCAGGATATCTTATCGTATCAAAAAACGGCAACGTGTTTCTTACGGACAGCCGATATATTGAGGCCGCTCAGGCTCAGGTAGATTGCTGTGACGTTGTGTTGCTGACAGATGCCAAAACGCAGATTCCCAAATATCTGAAAAAGTTCAATTGTTCAAGCGTTGCAATCGAAGCAAGGCACGTAACAGTAAGCGGCTTGCGTGATTACAGCAAGATGTTCAAGGCGGATGATTTCAAGGCTGTTTTTGACAACAGATTCGACAAATTTATCCGTTACCTGCGCTGCGCCAAAAGAGAAGAAGAAATAAAGCACATCAAGGCTGCTCAGGCTATAGCTCAGGCAGCTTACGATAACGCTGTAAGATACATAAAACCGGGTATGACCGAGCGTGAAGTTGCGCTGGCGCTCGACTTCCATATGCTCAGAAACGGTGCAGAAAAGGTATCGTTTGACACAATTGTCGTCAGCGGAAAAAAGACCTCCCTGCCTCATGGCGTACCCTCCGACAAAAAAATTGAATTCGGTGATTTTGTGACGATGGATTTCGGTGCTGTTGTAAACGGCTACCACAGCGATATGACACGCACAATCGCTATAGGCGAAGCCAGCGACGAAATGGCTGAGATATACTCAATTGTTCTTGAGGCACAGACAGCCGCTATCGAAAAAGCTGCCGCAGGTGTTGTTGCCAAGGACGTTGACGCAGCCGCAAGAAGCGTTATAGAGCAGGCCGGCTACGGCAAATATTTCGGCCACTCAACAGGCCACGGCGTAGGTGTAGAAATCCACGAAGATCCCAGTATTTCGTCTGTGAACGAATACGTACTGTGCGAAGGCAACGTCATCACAGCGGAACCCGGCATCTATATCCCCGACAAATTCGGAGTGCGCATTGAGGATATGCTCCTTATCACAGCAGACGGATGCGAAAACCTTACCTCAACCCCAAAAGAGCTTACAGTAATCAACAACTAAAACAATCTAAAAGGGTGTGTTAAGATGAACAACACAGGCAAAAAGGTTCTTGTTATAATCAATCCCTGTTCAGGCAGATATACCGTACGCAGTCAGCTGCTCCACATCGCAGACGACTTCACAAAGGCAGGCTTTGAAACAACAGTTTACACAACACAAAAGCGCGGAGATGCAACGGAATATGCCAAGCATCTTGCCGATAAATTTGATCTTATCGTTTGCCGCGGCGGTGACGGCACATTCAACGAAACCGTAAACGGCATTCTTCAGTCAGGCATCGACGTACCGCTCGGCTATATCCCCAGCGGCACAACAAACGACTTTGCACACAGCCTCGGAATCCCCACAAGCACTTCCAAGGCCATCGACCTTATCTGCAACGTAGAACCTAAATACCACGATATGGGCCAGATGGCGAATAACGGCCGTTTCTTCTGCTACACGGCATCATTCGGCGTGTTCACGAAATGCTCTTACAATACCTCGCAGACCTCAAAAAACCTATTCGGCTACCCTGCTTATGTTGTTGCGGGACTCAAGGAGCTTAAGGGTTTCAAACCGATACCGATGAAAATTCAGTGTGACAACGAGGTTTACGAGGGCGAATACGCATTCGGTGCTATTTCAAGCTCACTTAATATCGGCGGCATTATCAAGTATAATCGCGAGGATATTTCGTTTGACGACGGTATGTTTGAGCTTAACCTTGCAAAGATGCCCCACGGTGCAAAGATGTGGACAGAGCGCGCAAAAGAGCTGCTCATAGACCACACTTACAACGAGGATATGTTCACACTTACAAAGGGCTCTCACTTCGTAATCGAGAGTCTGGCGGAGGAAGTTCCGTGGACACTCGACGGTGAATACGGCGGTGCATACAAAATCACCGAAATTGATTGCCGCAAACAGGTAATCAGGGTTTACAGAGACTGATAAACTATTGACAATATATAATAAAAGTGATATATTCTTTTTGTTGTATTAAATACATTAAAACGTTGAAGCAGAATGTGCATTGCAAGCGTTGTTTTCAGAGAGTCTGCCATATGCTGGAAGGCAGATATTCAGCCGCAATGACGACCACTGCCGAGTGCCTGCGAAGCCTTGAAGGGATAAGCTGTGCCGTATAGCTGCGTCAAAGCTGTTGAGCGGCGTAATAATTTACGCAACACGGGTGGAACCGTGGAGTATTGTTCAGTACATACTTCACCCTGTATTTTCCGGGGTGGAGTATTTTTTATTTTAACTAATCTTTCAGAAAGGATGATATAAAGATGATCAACGTAACACTTAAAGACAATGTCGTCAAGGAGTACGAAAACGGCACCACCGTGGCTGATATTGCAAAGAGCCTCGGCATGGGTCTTTACAAGGCTGCTTGTGTTGCAAAGGTCAACGGTGAGCTCTGCGACCTTCGCACCGCTCTTGATGCAGATGCACAGGTAGAAATTCTCACGTTTGACGACGAAGAAGGCAAGAAGGCTTTCCGTCACACAGCTTCACACATTCTTGCTCAGGCTGTAAAAAGGCTTTTCCCCCAGGCAAAGCTTGCTATCGGCCCGGCAATAGATAACGGCTTCTACTATGATTTTGACTGCGACGTTTCCTTCACTCCCGAAGTGCTTGAAAAAATCGAATCAGAGATGAAGAAAATCGTTAAGGAAGGTCTTGCACTCGAAAGATACGAGCTTTCCCCCGCAGATGCAATTGCAATGATGGAGGAGAGAGGCGAAATCTACAAGGTTGAGCTTATCAAGGAGCACGCTGATAAGGGTGAGAACATCTCATTCTTTAAGCAGGGCGAATTTGACGAGCTTTGCGCAGGTCCTCACATCCCCGACACTTCAAGAGTAAAAGCATTCAAGCTCACCTCCTCCACAGGCGCTTACTGGAGAGGTGACTCCAACAACAAGATGCTTCAGCGTATCTACGGCACAGCTTTCACAAAGCAGGCTGACCTTGACGCTCACCTTGAGGCAATCGAAGAAGCAAAGAAGCGTGACCACAACAAAATCGGCAGAGAACTCGGCTTCTTTACAACCGTTGACTCAATCGGTCAGGGTCTGCCC
>JAFOBC010000038.1 GCA_017382015.1 Clostridia bacterium | reverse complement strand
TGTTTTCTTTCATTTTCAGCGCCTCCGTCAGCTTCAAAATTTTTGAATGATTCTGCTATAATATAAGTATATTGTAAAAGAGTAATATGTAATTGTCAATATGGAAAAACTCAAATTTCAGCAGCAAGCTTTATGAAAAATTTATGTGTTTTTCATTTTGGGCGAACAGACGGTTTGCAGGCATAAAAATCCCCCTGCGGTAATTTGTTTGATTCTACCGCAGATGGATATTTTTTATTTAAGCATATCTGATTCGCCGATTATTTTTGCAACCTCTTCAAGCTCTTCAGGGGGAAGAACAAGGGCAAAGCGTACATAGCCCTCGCCGTGAGGGCCGAATGCCGAGCCGGGTGTGCACAGCACGCCTGTTTTGCTTACAAGATCGCGGCAGAATTTTGCCGAATCGGTGAAACCTTCGGGCAGGGGAGCCCATACGAACATCGTGCCGTCGCTGTCGGGCACGTTCCAGCCGATTTTGCGAAGCCCTCCGCAGAGTGCGTCGCGGCGGCGCTGATACTCGAGGCACTGCTCTTTTACATTGTCGAGCGGGCCGCTGAGCGCTGCAACGGCAGCTTTCTGAATAGGCAGGAACATACCGAAATCGTACTGTGATCTGAGCAGTTTCAGCGCGTTGATAATCTTTGTGTTGCCGATGAGGAATGATATTCTTGCGCCCGTAACGTTGAATGATTTTGAAAGTGAGAAGAACTCTGCGCCAACCTCGTATGCACCGGGCAGAGAGAGGAACGAGAAGCCCTCAACACCGTCAAAAATTATGTCGGAATATGCGTTGTCGTTGATTAAGATGAAGTCATATTTCTTGGCGTACTCAATCAGCTCGAGGTAAACCTCTTTGCTTGCTGCCGCACCTACGGGGTTTGAGGGGTAGGAAACAACCATATACTTTGCTCTGCGCAGTATATCCTCGTCAATAAGGTCGAGCGCAGGCATAAATCCACGCTCGCTGACAAGCGGATAAAACTCGATATCTGCCTCGCCGAAGTAAGCGCCTACCTCAAAAACAGGGTAACCGGGGTCAGGCAGAAGCACAACGTCGCCCTTGTTGCAGATTGCAAGGCCGAGGTGCGACATACCCTCCTGCGAGCCGTTGACAGCGGTTATCATCTCAGGCGTAATCTTTGTGCCGAAGCGAGAATCGTAGTAGCTGCAGACCGCGTCAAGAAGCTCCTGAGTTTCGGTGAGAGCATATTTCCAGTTTTCAGGGTCTTTTGCCGCCTCGATAAGTGCGTTTACAACGTGCTCGGACGGCTTGAAATCGGGTGTGCCGATGAAAAGGTTGTACACTTTTCTGCCCTCGCTTATGAGCTTGTCCTTTTCAGCGTTGAGTGAAGCGAAAATACCTGTTTTAAAATGGTCGAGTCTATGTGCCTGTCTGATTTCCATTTTTATTACCTCTGTGATTTTTATTCCGATTTTCTATTATAGATGATATATCGCGTGTGTCAAGTGCGGGCAAAATAAATTCCGACGAAAACTTACCGTTCCCGTCGGAATTTGTTTGTTCAGATGTAGTCTTTTACGTTTGCTTCGTAGTGGCCTGTGTCCTGAAATCCGTTTTCCGTGCGCAGGCAGGTGCCCCACTTGCGTGCAATTTCTTCGTACGAATCTGTTTCAACGTTTACACGCTCAAAGCCGTTTTTGCTGCCGCGCAGGCACCAGTCAGAGCTCCACATTCCGTGTCCCGTAGCCTTGTAAGTCCAGAGGAACCAGCTGTAATCTGCCTTGTTGAGAGTTTTGAAGCAGTTTTCCCACGTTGTCTTCTGGTGGGGATAAAACTCGCCCATCATCATCGGTACGTCAGAGTAAATAAACTTTGTAACCCATGCAAAGAAGTTGAAAATGAAGTTTGAGTTGTTATAGAAATGCACCTGATAAACTACGTTTTCCCATCCCTTTGTCCAGGCGAGGGGAAGTGCGATTGCAGTCCAGATAGCTTCCATTGTTATAATGTGCTCGCTGTCAACGGCACGGATTGTATCGTAAAGGCGGGTGTAAATCATTTCGTTGTTTTTTCTGCGCTCAAACTCAGTTGCTTCAACGTCGCACATCGGCTCGTTGAGCAGGTCATACATAGCAACTGCAGGTTCATCCCTGAAGCGTGTTGCAATCTCTGTCCACAGCTCGTCGGTCAGCTCGCGGTAACGTTCGCCCTGCTCTGTGTCGGCATAAAGACCGACGGAGTGACCCTTGCCGCTGTGAGGTGCGTCGCTCTGGTAGCCAACAGCGCCGTGCATATCGAGCACGACGTAAATTTCGCGCTTTGAGCATTCTTCAACAACCCACTCAAGGCGTGAAAAATCCCACTCGCCGTTTTCGTCAAGAATCTTTCTGCCGTTGTCATCGTAGTAGAAGTTTCTGTACCAGAAGGGTACACGCACACAGTTGAAACCGAGCTCCTTGATTGTGTCGAGGTCAGCTTCCGTAATCCAGTTGTCCATATAAGTGTTGAACAGCTCGTATGCGCCCTCTTCGCCGAATCGCTCCGTGAGCTTTTCGAGTACTGTGTAGTGGTCAAGGTCATCTTCGTAAGGGCAGAGCCAGCCCTCCCATATCATCCATGCGCCAAGGTTAACGCCCTTCAGGCGGATGGCTTCGCCTTTTTGGTTTACGATTTTCTGTCCGTTTGTTTTGAGGAAATCCTCATCCGTGAAGCCTTGTATGCTGTCCTGCTGTGTATCTGCGGCAGATACGGGGAAGCAAAGCGAAAACAAAGCCGCGGCAATGAGTAGTAATGAAACTGTTTGTCTGAATATTTTTTTCATAGTGCACAACTCCTAGTGTCAATTATCGTCCTGGCTCATGCCCAGCCCGGTGCGCGGGGCTGATTCGCATGACGTCATCATAAAAAACGGAGCAAACTTGCTGTGTGTGGCCATAGAAAAGCTGTCGTCATCGCTGACGATTATGTGGTCTGCAACAGTTATGTTAATAAGGCTGAGCGCGTTTGTCAGCGTTTTTGTTGTTTCAACGTCGTTGCGTGAGGGCGTTGCGATTCCGCCCGGGTGGTTGTGGGCTATTATGATGCTCGCCGCGTTGTTTCTCAGCGCAATCTGTGCAACCTTCCTGATGTCAATCTGTGCGAGCTTCAGCGAACCTTCGGATACAAAGGTAAAGTTGTTGACTCTGTTTTGTGAATCGAGGCATACGATACCTATTTTTTCGTTGGTGAGCCCGAAGAAGTGCGGTGCGACGAATGCCTTTGCTTCATCCGGATTTGTGATAAATTGGTTTTTCTCCGCCTTGTCGCAGGTGTACCTGCGGAAAAGCTGAGGCACAAGCGTTATCAGCGTTGCCGCCGTGTCTCCTATTCCGTCAACGCATATCAGGTCGTCATAGCTTGCCTCAAGCACTGTCGACAGCGAGCCGAAGCGCTCTATCAGTTTGTGGGCAATGGGGTTTGTGTCGCCCCTCTTGTTGGCATAAAACAGCAACAGCTCCAGCACCTCGTGGTCGGCAAAGCTGTTGAGCCCGTTAGAAACGTATTTTTCGCGCACTCTGTCGCGATGGCCTGCGTGAACAGATGCGGCTTTTGTGTTTTTGTCGGTCTGTGCGGACATTGCTAACCTCCGTTGCGATATTTGCGTTTGCAGATGTTGCTTTACATAATAATAGCATAAGCGCCGGTAAAACTCAAGCATAAAACTTGGCTTGTAAAACGCACCGAAACGTGGTATAATCAGAATGCAGTCAATCTGTTATCGCCCATCTTGTGCTTGCCTCAGGCGGCAGACACAAGATGCACATAAACGCAAAAAAAGGTTGACACACAGGGCATTTTTGTTATATAATAGCACCTTGTAAGGTCTAAAGTGGGGTATAAGCCCAGTACGCTTTTTTCCGCTTAGGTCATAAATCACACCTTGAATGGAGGTTATGCACAATGAAAAGGACTTATCAGCCCAAGAAGCGTCATCGCAAGATGGAGCACGGCTTCCGCAAGAGAATGGCGGACAGAAACGGCCGTAAGGTTCTCGCCCGCCGCAGAGCAAAGGGCAGAAAGCAGCTCTCTTACTAATTCGGGTAGGGGCTCACAAGGGCAACGGTTATGGCTTCAACTATTGTATCACTGAATCGTAATATCGACTTTCGCCGCGCATACAGCCGCGGCAAAGCCATTTCAAGTCCTGCACTGGTAACTTACGTAGCAAGGAACCGTGCGGGTATTTGTCGTGTCGGAATTACTACGAGTAAAAAGATCGGCAACGCAGTTGAACGAAACCGCTCCCGCAGAGTGATAAGGGCGGCGTTCCGCGCAGTTATGCCTGAGGCAAACGGCAACTGGGACATCGTTTTTGTCGCAAGAAGCAAAACAAAATACCTCAAAAGCACTCAGCTTGAAACGATAATTTCAGATCATCTGAAGCAGGCGGGTGTTATACGCTGATGAAAAAAGCAGTATTGCGGGTTATCAGATTTTACCGCGAAAAGATTTCGCCACACAAGCCACCGATGTGCCGCTATTATCCGACCTGTTCCGAATATGCGATTCAGGCAATAGAGGTGCACGGCTTGTTTTTTGGCAGTCTGCTGGCAGTTCGCCGGCTTTTGAGGTGCAATGTTTTGTTCCCGGGTGGGTACGATCCGGTGCCCCCCAAGAAAAACCACACGGAGGACGATTAATGCAAGTCATTTACGATTATCTCTCCTATCCTTTTGGAATTTTACTTGGCTTCTTCTATAATTTCGTCGATGGATTTTTTGGCTCTGCAAGCTACTTTGTAGCGATTGCGCTTTTCGCTCTTGTTTTTAAAGTTATCCTTCTCCCTACCGCAGTAAAGCAGCAGAAGAGCATGGCAAAGCAGGCAAGGCTTCAGCCCAAAATCCGCAGAATTCAGGAGAGATACAAGGGCGATAAGAATGCCCAGCAGAAGATTCAGGAAGAGCAGCAGGCTCTTTATCAGCGCGAGGGCTTCAATCCTATGAATCAGGGTTGCGCACCCCTCCTCATTCAGTTTCCCATTATCATCGGTCTCTACGGCGCAGTTTACAGCCCGCTGACATATATGCTCAAAATTGATACTGCGATTATCGAGCAGTTCAAATCTGCCGCTGAAGGACTCGGCATGACTGTCAGCAGCAGAATGATTGAGATCGATATGATCAACAACATCGAAAAAATCAGAGACGCACTTGTTCAGTCCGGTGCAACGATTGAAAACCTTGATGCTATTGTTGAGAGAATTTCGCTTTTCGGCAGCACCCAGCTCCAGCTCTTTGGCGTAAGCCTCAGCGCAAACCCGAGCTTTAAGGTGTTTAATTTCCTTCTTCTTATTCCTATTCTCTCTTTCCTTACATCAATGGCTACTTCACTCATCAGCCAGATGCGTTCAAAGCGCACAAATCCCGCTGCAAGCAACAATGCTATGATGGGCTGCACAACTTTCGGTATGCCCCTCTTCTCAGCAGTTATGACCACTATGTTCCCTGCTGCGGTCGGTATTTACTGGATTATCAACAACGTTTATACATTTATTCAGACTCTTATCGTTGGCCATTTCTACAGCGCAGATAAAGTTATCGCAGAAAATATGGTCGAAGAGACAATAGTCCGCCGTTCAAAAGAGAACAACCAGAAGATTGTGGCGGAAAGAAAGAAGAACGAGACAAAATAACACTTAAGGTGGTACAAGACTTGATTAAAGAAGCAATCGGCATCGGCAAAACGGTTGACGAGGCTTATGAGAACGCTAAGGTTCAGCTCAACGCACCGTTTGAGGCAGATGTTCAGTTTACAATTGTCGAGCAGCCCAAGAAAAAGGCTTTCGGCATTTTTGGCAAAGAAACCCCTGCAAAGGTTAAAGCATTCTACGAAATTCCCGATGAGAAGCCTGCGGCAAAACCCGCTGCAAAACCTGCTAAGGAGAAGAAGGCAAGCAAGCCTGCTCCCGCACCCAAGGCAGAGCCCGTTGTCAAGGAGAAGAAGCCCGTTGCAAACCCCGAGGCTTTCGACGGCACAAAGGCTTACATCAGCTCAATCCTCAAGGGTCTCGGCATTGAAAGCTGTGATATCACATTTGCTGAGGAAGAGGACGGCATTGCAATCGAACTCGATTGCGGTGAAGATTACGGCGTCGTAATCGGCAGAAGAGGTGAAACACTCGATGCTATCCAGTACCTTGTACGTCTTTATATGAACAAGGGTAAGGAAAACTATAAGCGTGTATCCATCAATATCGGTAACTACCGTGAGAAGCGTGCGGAAACACTCCGTGAGCTTGCAAAGCGCAACGCTGCAAAGGTTCTTCGCAACGGCAGAAACGCAGTTCTCGATCCTATGAATCCTTATGAGCGCAGAATCATTCACACAACAATCCAGGAGATTGAAGGTGTTGAATCTCACTCTGTCGGTTCGGACAGCGAGCGTAAGGTTGTTATCACACTTGCTGAGGGTGTTAAGCCCACAAACCCCGACTCACGTCGCTACAACAATAAGGGCGGCAAGGGCGGCTACAACAGAGGTGGCAACCGCGGCGGCAAGAAGCCGGCACAGGCTGCTCCCCAGCAGGCACAGCGTGCTCCCCGTTCAGATATTTCTAACGCAAGCCGCTACGGCAAAATTGAGCCGAAGAAGCCTGCGGTTACAGAAGAATAATTCAAAGCCCCGATATGCACTGAGCATAATCGGGGCTTTGTTTTTTTACCTATGATGATAAAAGCCTGCAGCGATCAAACTGCAGGCTCTTTATATTATAATACTTTATACATTGAATAACAGCTCGTTATAGGTTGGATACGGCCAGTGCTTTTCTGCAACGATTGTTTCAAGCTCGTCTGCGACTGCGCGCAATGCATTCATTGCAGGCAGAAACTCATCGCGGCAGTAGGCAGAGGCATCAAGGCTGCTGCTTGTGTGGTCAAGGCCGACAACTGCGCTGTCGAGAGCATTTGTTTTTGCGTAAAGCTTATCTGTGAGCTTTGCCAGCTTCTTACAGATTACAAATGTAGCATCGTTTTCAGCGAGGATGCCGATATCTTTCTTGAGCTTAACGCTCTTCGCAATCTCGTTTGTGTAGGTTACAACAGCTGGTGTAATCTCCTTGCGTGCCATTTCAAGCATTGTGAGTGCCTCAATGTGGAGAACCTTGCAGTAGCTGTCAAGCATAATCTCACAGCGCGATGCAATCTCGCTCTTGGTGAATATCTTATGCTTTGTGAAAAGCTCAACGTTCTTTTCGCTGACAAACAGCGGCACAGCGTCGGCTGTTGTTTTAAGCTCGTATAATCCTCTGCGGTGAGCCTCTTCGATCCAGTCCTGAGTGTAGTTGTTGCCGTTGAATACAATGCGCTTGTGCGCTGTAATTGTTTCTGCCATCCATTTGTCAATCTCTGCGTCTACGTTGTCGCAGGCCTCAAGTCTGTCTGCGAGGCGGTCGAATGAATCGGCAACGGCTGTGTTTATAACTGTGTTGATGTCGGCAATAGAGAATGATGAGCCGAGCATACGGAACTCGAATTTGTTACCTGTGAATGCGATGGGAGATGTGCGGTTGCGGTCGGTTGTGTCCTTTTTGAAGTCGGGCAGAACCTCGACGCCGGTAACAACTGTCTCAGCCTTCTTGTTTTCAGCGTGCTCGCCATGCTCAACAGCGTCAAGAATCTCTGTCAGTTCGTCACCGAGGAAAATCGAGATGATTGCAGGCGGAGCTTCAGCGGCGCCGAGACGGTGGTCGTTACCTGCGGAAGCAGATACAATACGCAGAAGATCCTGGCTGCGGTCAACCGCCTCGAGTACTGCGCAAAGGCAGACGAGGAAGGTGCGGTTGTCCTGCGGCTTTTTGCCGGGCTTGAAAAGGTTTTTGCCGTAGTTGGTTGAAAGTGACCAGTTGTTGTGCTTGCCGCTGCCGTTTACACCTGCAAAGGGCTTCTCGTGGAGCAGGCAGCTTAGACCGTGGCGGTCGGCAACCTTTTTCATTATTTCCATTGTCAGCTGGTTGTGGTCAGCTGCAGTATTTGTTGTTGTGAAAACGGGCGCGAGCTCGTGCTGAGCGGGTGCCGCCTCGTTGTGCTCGGTCTTTGCATAAACGCCGAGCTTCCAGAGCTCTTCGTTAAGCTCCTTCATAAATGCCTTTACTCTGGGCTTGATTACGCCGAAGTAGTGGTCGTCAAGCTCCTGACCCTTGGGAGGCTTCGCGCCGAAGAGTGTGCGGCCTGTGATAACAAGGTCGCGACGCTTTTTGTAGGTCTGCTTGTCTACAAGGAAATATTCCTGCTCAGGGCCGACAGTTGAGCTGACACGTGTAACCTGATCGTCGCCCATAAGCTTGAGCAGGCGTGTAGCTTTTGTGTCAATAACTTCCATTGAGCGAAGCAGGGGAGTCTTTTTGTCGAGCACTTCGCCGCCGAATGAGCAGAATATTGTGGGGATGCAGAGTGAATCATCCTTGATGAAAGCGTAAGATGTGGGGTCCCAGGCTGTGTATCCGCGTGCCTCAAAGGTTTCACGCAGACCGCCGGAAGGGAAGGACGAAGCATCGGGTTCGCCCTTGATAAGTTCCTTGCCGGAGAATTCCATTATTACTCTGCCGTCATTCTGGGGGGAGAGGAAGCTGTCGTGCTTCTCGGCAGTGATGCCTGTGAGGGGTTGGAACCAGTGGGTGTAGTGGGTTGCGCCTTTTTCTATTGCCCAGTCTTTCATGGCTGCGGCAACAGCATTAGCAACCGTAATGTCAAGGGCCTTGCCCTCTTCAATGGTTTTGTGAAGTGATTTGTAAATTTCCCTGGGCAAGCGGGCGCTCATAACGTCGTCGTTGAACACCAGACTGCCGAACATTTCCGGGATATCCCTCATCATAGGAAGCACCAAACCTTTCTGTGCATTTTGCATTAAAAATCCAACGCTAATTTTAGCATAAAGACGGATTCATTTCAATTAATTATTAAAATTTCGTCGGATATACAAACCAAAGCTTATTGTGCAGAGTAAGTTTTGGTTTTTTTATATAAATATATAAATAAAAGCGGCACACTTGGCTGAGAAGTGTGCCGCAAAGGGTTTATTTTGCGTAGTCTGTTGCTCTGTTTTCGCGGATGATATTGACCTTGATCTGTCCGGGATACTCAAGCTCCTCTTCAATCTTCTTGACAATATCTCTTGCGAGAAGAACCATCTTGTCGTCTGTGATGACGTCGGGCTTAACCATAATACGAACCTCACGGCCTGCCTGAATAGCAAAGGAGCTTTCAACACCTGTAAAGGACTTTGAAATTTCCTCAAGCTTCTCAAGACGCTTGATGTAGTTCTGGACGTTTTCACGTCTTGCGCCGGGACGTGCTGCAGATATTGCATCGGCAGCCTGAACAAGGCAAGCGACAATTGTCTTTGCCTCAACGTCACCGTGGTGAGCGTGGATTGCGTGAACAACCTTTTCGTTTTCTTTGTACTTGCGTGCGTATTCAACGCCAAGCTCAATATGTGAGCCTTCGAGAGAATGGTCGAGCGCCTTGCCGATATCGTGAAGGAGACCTGCGCGCTTTGCAAGCTTGACGTCTGCGCCGATTTCAGCAGCCATAAGACCTGCAATGTAGGAAACCTCAAGTGAATGGTCGAGAACGTTCTGACCGTAGCTGGTGCGGTACTTCAGGCGACCGAGGATTTTGACAAGCTCGGGGTGGATACCGTTGAGACCTGCATCGAGAACTGCTCTTTCACCTGCCTGCTTGACTGAGTGCTCAACTTCCTTGACTGCTTTTTCGTGCATCTCTTCGATACGTGTCGGATGAATTCTTCCGTCTGAAATAAGCTTTTCAAGTGTGAGTCTGGCTTCTTCACGGCGAACCGGATCGAAGCAGGAGAGTGTGATTGCTTCGGGTGTGTCGTCGATGATAAGATCGACGCCTGTGATTGTTTCGAGTGTACGGATGTTGCGGCCTTCACGTCCGATGATTCGGCCTTTCATCTCGTCGTTGGGAAGAGTGACAACGGATACCGTTGCTTCGGATACCTGCTCAGCTGCGCAGCGCTGGATTGCTGTGGCAACAACCTCGCGTGCCATGTTATCAGCTTCATCACGCAGAGTCTGCTCGTACTCAAGGAGCTTGAGCGCCTTTTCTCTTGTGAGGTCTTCTTCGAGTGATTTGAGAAGGTAATCTCTTGCCTGCTCGCGGGTGTAGTTGGAGATTCGCTCGAGCATTTCAAACTGGCTGCGCTTGATTGATTCGATTTCGTCAAGCTTTGCGTCGGCAGCCTTTATTTTTTCGCTGAGTATCTCGTCTTTCTTTTCGAGGTTGTCGGACTTTTTATCAAGCAGCTCTTCGCGCTGCATGATTCTGCGTTCCTGCTTCTGAACCTCGGAACGTCTCTCTCTGAGCTCGTGCTCAGTAGCTGTACGCTCTTTGTGGATAGCATCTTTTGCTTCAAGAATTGCTTCTTTTTTCTTCGATTCAGCCTGGGCGATTGCGTTGTTTATGATACGCTCAGCCTCCTGGCTTGCTGAACCGATTTCAGCTTCAGCAACTTTACGCCTATGTAAACCGCCGAGGATGAAGCAGACAACGCCTGCGATAACTGCGGCAGCAACAATTAGTGCGATTGCTAAACCAATTGACATAGTGGCACCTCCTTAATAATTTTCAAATTAAATGAATGAAGGATCAATAATATTTCATAGTCGGCGGAATGGTAATATCGGCTTGTGTTCCGTCGAAAGCAGTGCTGTAATCGGTGCAGAAGCATATACACCCATATTTACACACTACATATTGTATATTATAACTTTTATTACTGTATGTCAAGGTTTTATAACATGTAATTTGTATATTTTTATAAAAGTTTCAGTATATATAACATTAATATACAGCAATATGCGGCATAGGGTTGCATAAATACTTTGGCTTAGATTTTGTGAATTGGGTATAGCATTCTGCAATGTTTTGTGATATAATAAAGCAAATTACGAACGGATGGAGGAGTAGGTATGAAACGCTTGAATATCCTCGTTTCAATAGTTATCGTCTGTGCTGTTGCGCTGGGCGGTTTTGCTCTCGGTGCTCTCGGCTCGTCGTCAATTGCAGGTGACGTTGATTTTGACGGCAAGGTTACCGCGGAGGATGCGCTGCTTGTGCTCCGCGCTTCGGCGGACCTCGATATGCTTACCGCTGAGCAGCGTAAGGCTGCGGATGTAACGTACGACAGCAAGGTTAATTCGGTCGATGCGCTTCGCATACTGCTTTATATCTCGGGCAATATATCTGACCTTGGCAATATCGGCTCAGAAGAAGGCGACGACATCATAATCTGATGGTTTAATGTGCTTTTTGACAGTTGTGTATGTGTCGCTAAGCCTTGAGCCACAACATATTGTGCAAGTTTCCGAAACGGATAAAAAATCAAAAAAAGCTTGACCTGACCCTTTTGTTTGTGGTATACTTGTTGTACCTCTGCAAGAGGGTTATTTTTTTGTACCCTTTTTTTTGAGGGAGGCAATTTTAAAGATGGAGGTGCCGAATTATGGCCGGAGACGCAAGAGTAAAGGTTACTCTCTCCTGCACTGAGTGCAAACAGCGCAACTACAACACAAAGAAGAACAAGAAAAACACGCCTGAAAAGCTGGAGATGAACAAGTACTGCAGATTCTGCAAGAAGCATACGCTCCACAAGGAAACAAAGTAAGCGGGAGGTTATGAAAATGGCAAAGGAAAAGAACTCCGAGGCAGCAAAGAAAGTTGCCGATGCCGAAAAAGCCTCAAAGAAGAAGACCGCTAAAAATGATGGCAAGCCGAACATCATAGTTCGTATTTTCAAAGCCATCGCTAAATTCTTCAAGGACCTTAAGGGTGAAACAAAGAAGATTATCTGGCCCAACGCCAAGACAGTCCTCAAAAACACCGGTATCGTTCTTGCAGTAGTTCTTGTCGTTGGTATAGCAATCTGGGTTCTTGACTGGGCATTGTCCGCAGGTTTCGGTGCTATTTTCAGCATCGGTGCAGACGAGGTCACAACTGCTATCACCGAGACTACGACAAGCATTGGCGGTTAAGATTACAAGGTTTTGAATGTAACCTGCTTCTCGGAGGATAACAATGGCTGATGATGTAAGGTGGTATGCCATTCATACCTATTCGGGCTACGAAAATAAGGTAGCTGACAGTATCGGCAAAGTCGCAGAGAACCGCGGTATGGCGGACAGAATCATTGAGGTTGCTGTTCCTACAGAAACCGTTAAGAAGGTTGCTCCCGGCAGCGGTTTGGACGCTGGCGACAATGCAAACGGTACTGGCGAACAGGTCGACGAGGCTGCTTTTGCAGAGTATGTCGAATCTGAGGGTGCAAAAAAGAGCACTCGCAAGAATAAAGCTCAGAAGGATGAATACGAGCGTAAGCTTTTCCCCGGATATGTGCTTGTAAAGATCGCCGTAGAATACGACGAAGTTGACGAAGAGTACAAAATTGACGATGAGACCTGGTATTTAATCCGCAACACACGCGGTGTTACCGGCTTTGTCGGTCCGGAAGGCAAGCCCGTTCCCCTTGAGCAAGACGAAGTTCGCAAATTCGGCGTTGAAAAAAGCGAAAACGTCGAAGAAGGTTTTGTTCCCGGAATCGATTTCTCAAACTTTGGCCGACGCGTTGTCGAGGTCGGATATAAGGTTGGTGACTATGTCAGCCTTGTTACGATGCCCGGCTTCAGCGGCGTAGTTCAGGAGATTGATATCGAACACAACACGGTTATAGTTGTCGGCTCTATGTTCGGCGGCAGAGAAACTCCTGTTGTTGCAGAACTTGATCAGGTAGAGCTCGTCGAAAAATAATTTTTTAACATCGGTAATATCGGGTTATCACCCGTGTTATGGGGCTTCGTGTCCCGTGGGAGGAGTAAAATTTTTTTCAATGCTCCGCTCAACCACAATTTTGGAGGTGCAAACTAATGGCTCAGAAGGTAGTCGGCTTTGTAAAGCTGCAGATCCCCGCCGGTAAGGCTACACCGGCTCCGCCCGTTGGTCCCGCACTTGGTCAGCATGGTCTTAACATCATGTCTTTCACCAAGGAGTTCAACGAGAGGACAAAGAACGATATGGGTCTTATTATCCCTGTCGTTATCACTGTTTACGCTGATCATACATTCAGCTTCGTAACCAAGACTCCCCCCGCATCAGTTCTTATCAAGAAGGCTTGCGGTATCGAGAGCGGTTCGGGTGTTCCGAACAAGACAAAGGTTGCAACAATCACAACAGAACAGATTAGAAAAATCGCCGAGCAGAAGATGCCCGACCTTAACGCTGCAACAATCGAAACAGCTATGAGTATGATAGCTGGTACAGCTCGCAGCATGGGCGTCACTGTCGTTGATTAATGCTCGGGAGGTTTGAATAATGAAACACGGTAAAAAGTATATTGAAAGCGCAAAGCTTGTAGACAAGTCAAAGCTCTACGATCCCTCAGAGGCTCTTGAGCTTGCAGTTAAGTCTGCAACAGCTAAGTTCGACGAGACAGTTGAAGTTCACATCCGTCTCGGTGTTGACTCACGTCACGCTGACCAGCAGGTCAGAGGCGCTGTTGTTCTTCCCAACGGTACAGGTAAGAATGTCAGAGTTGCTGTATTCGCAAAGGGTGCAGACGCTGACGCTGCAACAGCAGCAGGCGCAGAGGTTGTCGGTGCAGAGGATCTCGTTGCAAGAATCCAGGGCGAAGGCTTTATGGATTTCGACGTATGTATCGCTGCTCCCAACATGATGGGTCTCGTTGGTCGTCTTGGTAAGGTTCTTGGCCCCCGTGGTCTTATGCCCAGCCCCAAGGCAGGCACAGTTACACCTGACGTTGCTAAGGCTGTTGAAGAAGCTAAGGCAGGTAAGATCGAGTACAGACTCGACAAGACAAACATCATGCATTGCCCCATCGGCAAGGCATCCTTCGGTGCAGAGAAGCTCGCTGAGAACTTCAACACACTCCTTGATGCTGTCGTTAAGGCAAAGCCCGCTGCAACAAAGGGTCAGTACATCCGTTCCTGCGTTGTTGCTTCAACAATGGGCCCCGGCATCCGCATCAACCCCACAAAGGTTGGCTAATTAAAAATAACGCTTGACAAAGCGTTGGCTATATGTTATTATAGTCAAGCTGTTCCAAAGACAGCAGGCGCAGTATTACTGCATAAAGGTTTCACACCACCTGCCGAGGATTAGGCTTAATTAAACAAGTTGTTTTGTTTTCTTTTGCTCTGTCCTCCTCAACGGTGGGCAGAGCTTTTTGATATTTATTTTTTCGGAGGTGAATCCACTATGCCAAGCGCAGCAGTTCTTGAACAAAAGAAGCAGGCAGTCGCAGCACTCGCCGAAGAACTTAAGAATTCTTGTGCAGGTGTTATCGTTAACTACAGCGGTATTTCCGTTGCTGACGATACTAAGCTTCGTAAGGAGCTCAGAGAGGCTAACGTAAAGTACTCAGTTGTTAAGAACACTCTTCTCAAGCTTGCAGCTAAAGAAGCAGAGCTCGAGATTCCTGAGGAAGTTCTCAACGGTACAACAGCTATCGCAACAAGCGCAGACGACTATGTTGCAGCAGCTCGTATCCTTTCCAAGTACGCAGCCACAAGCCCCACATTCGAGGTTAAGAGCGGTTATCTTGATAAGGAGATCATCGGCCTCGAGAAGATTGACAGCCTTGCAAAACTTCCCAGCAGAGAAATCCTTCTCGCTACAGTATGCAACGCTTTCAACGCACCCATCGCATCTTTCGCACGTGCTATTCAGGCTATCGTCGATAAGGGCGGCGCTGATGCAGAGGCTCCCGCAGCAGAGGAAGCTCCCGCAGAAGCTTAAAATCTATTAAAAAAACACAAAATCTATTTATTGTTTATGGAGGTTATTACCATGTCAGAGAAGATTACTTCTATCATTGAAACACTTAAGGGCCTCACAGTTCTCGAGCTCTCCGAGCTTGTACACGCTGTTGAGGAAGAGTTCGGCGTATCCGCAGCTGCAGCAGTAGCAGTAGCAGCTCCCACAGAGGCAGCTGCAGCAGCAGAGGAGAAGACAGAGTTCGACGTTATCCTTGCTGAAGTTGGCCCCGACAAGATCAAGGTTGTTAAGGCTGTTAAGGATATCACAGGTCTTGGCCTTGCAGAGGCAAAGGCTCTTGTTGACGGCGCTCCCAAGGCTGTTAAGGAAGGCGTTTCTAAGGACGAGGCTGAGTCCATCAAGGCTAAGCTCGAAGAAGTTAACGCAAAAGTTGAGGTTAAATAAGTTAATCTTTAAAACAATTATGCAGGGTGTTCATAACGGACACCCTGTATTTTTTTGCGAAAGTTGCCGCTGTCAATAAGATATCTTAGTTGTGCTCCGATAAAAAAGCGACCGGGTGAAATAATCACCCGGTCGCTTCCGTTTTTATATCAGAAATCCTTTGAAAAATGGCTGCACATACTTCCGCCTGATTCGTTAGTTGAATAATTATGATATAAACACCAACCTATACCGTTCTTACGGCAAAAATATTTGTAATATTTACAGCACTTCATTTTTTCACCTCCAAAAATTTATTCTTCAATCATTTTAACAACGTCTTTATTAACCCATGCTATTCCGTATTCGTCCGTTTCAATCTGAATCCAATCTCCGTTTGTTTCACCGGTCGGATACATTCTTAATGAGCGATCTCGTAAGATAATAATAGAAGAGTGCTCCTTGCCGGGGCCGGTGCGGATATGAATTCCTCCGCAATCATCGGCAATAAGATAATAATATTCTTTTTCAGGAGCGTCTGTTGCGATATCTGCCTCAACATAAGTCGGACTCTCAATTTTCTTTCCAAAGTCGCCTAACATATTCATAACAGGCTTTGCCAACAAAATTACAATGCAAATAATAACAGCAGCAACAACAAGCTTTATTATGGTCTTTTTTCTTTTTGCTTTTTTCTGTTCTTCAAGCATTCTCTTTTGAGCTTCTTGTTTTTGCCTTTCCTCTTCTTTCTTTTTTTCTTCTTCTATGCGCCTTTGCTCTTCTAATTCTTTAATCTTTTTTGCAGAGTAATACTTCTCAATATTTCCGGGATTGATATTTAAAAAAGAGCACAAATACAATATTGTTGTAATGTAAATATCTTCGCCGTCTGATGTGGATTGCCTCGGGTTAACACCCATCAAGTCTAAGGCTCCCTCGACGGTTTCGCTTGTAATAATACCATTGCTGTTTTTGTAGTTTATATGGTTTACGTGCAGCAAAGCAGTATATAAATCAATAATCAGATTGTTTTGATCCTTCAGTAGTGCATAATTCAAGCAGTCTTTTATCTCTTCATAAAAGCCGCCGAAAAGGCAACGCAAACCTTGCGTAGTTTTGTTTTCTTTCATTTTGTTAACATCAAGCGCTAATGTCAGCGAGTCCACAATTCCGCCCTCAGTACACTTGATGCAATCGCTTTCATACTTTTTGAATTTTTCGGCTATGTATTCTTCAACTTCGCCGGTTGCCATCTTGAGCGCATTCTGAATGTTTTTTTCATATTGCTTGTATTGGCTTATAAGATCTTCGCCTCCAAAGCTTTTCGGCTCAAAGTTTTTCGAAATAACTGCAGCCTTTGCAAACCAACCAATCGGCGAAGTCGGATTATCATTAATAAGTTTTTCGGCAACATCATCCGCTCTTGAATACTCATTCAAATCAAAAAACACATTGATGTTTTTCAATGCAACT
>JAFOBC010000346.1 GCA_017382015.1 Clostridia bacterium | reverse complement strand
GGTCTTTGGTTTTCTGAGGAGAATATTTTAAAGCTTGCTGAAAGCTTTCCCGAACATAAAGAAACCTTGAACGGATATATTCAGCAAATTAAAATATTCAAAGATAAGGCAAAGAGACTTTTTTCGGAATCTACAGAAGAACTCAATCGTTGCGGTGCCCATTGGGGCGGCGGTTGGGGCGGACACTCCAACCCCGATTACGGAAGAATAATAAATCACGGTACGGACTATATTCGTTCAATAATCGCTGAAAATCAAGATGAACATCCTGATGAAGCGTGGTTTTATCGCTCGTGCTCCTGCATGCTTGATGCTATGGAGATTATCGGTCAGCGATATCAATCGGCGGCACTTGAAAAGGCTGACAACACCGACAACGCTGAGGATAAAGCGTTCCTTTTGCGTGTTGCCGAGGCTTTTGAAACTGTGCCGAAAAATCCTGCTTATGATTTTACTTCAGCTGTTTGTGCTTTTATGCTTGTCTTTGCTCTTGACGGCAGTGATTCACCCGGCAGATTTGATCAGTATATGTACCCTGCATATTTGAAAACAGAAAACAAAGATGAGGCGGCAGACCTGCTTGACAGATTATGGGATTATTTTCGCGATCATCGCTCCTGGAATCTTTGCATTTCGGGCAGCGATGAGAATTGGAATGACGAGTCAAACGAGCTGACCTACGAGATACTTGCTATGGTCAGAAAGAAGGGATACAATACGCCTAATCTTACCTGCCGTGTTCATAAAAATACACCGGATAAGCTGTGGAGCGAAATTGCCGATACCCTTGCAACGGGTACGGGTTTGCCTGCGCTGTACAACGATGATGTTGTTTGTGCCGCACTCGAAAAGATTGGTATTCCTCCTCACGATAGTCACGATTACTGTATGAACGGCTGTAACCAGATAGATATCCTCGGCAAAAGTCATATGGGTCTTGAGGACGGTGAGGTTGTGTTTACAAAGTGTCTGGAGTTTGCGCTGCACAACGGCACCGATGCCATGAGCGGTAAAAAGGTTTCCGTAGAAACAGGTAATCCCGTAAACTTTACTTCATATGAGCAGTTTGAACGTACTTTTATTGAGCAGCTAGAGTTTGTGACATATAACTGCTGCAGCAGTGCAAATATCTGGCAACATATGCGTGCCGTGTTTGAGCCGCATCCTCTGCGTTCTTGTTTGATTGAAGGTTGCCTCGAGAAAGGTCGTGATTACAGAAACGGTGGTCCGCTTTACAATCACGGTCAGATTCTGGCTGAGGGTATTGCTGACGCGGGTGACAGCCTGTATGCGATAAAAAAGCTTGTTTATGACGAAAAGAAATATACGATGTCTGAGCTGATTGATGCGCTCAACGCAAATTTTGAGGGCTATGAGCAGTTATATCACGACTTTAAGAGCTGTGAGAAGTTCGGTAACGATATTGAAGAGGTTGACCGAATAACCGCTCGTGCGCTAAACCGCTTCTTTACGGTTCTCAAACGCAACAATACATACCGTGGCGGAATATTCACAGGCGGATGCAGTACGTTTAACCGCGCCGCTAAATATGGTCAGCAAACTGCCGCTTTACCTAATGGCAAGCTGGAAGGCGAGCCGCTCCTTGCCGACAGCATTGGCGCAACTCCCGGACGCGATACTAACGGGCCTACAGCGCTTATCAAATCTGTTCTGAGGTATAGCCATACCGATGCCTGCAGCGGATTCGTGTTCCAGAATAAATTCGATAAAAAGATGTTTGCCACAGATAAAGGCAAGGCTGCTTTTATCGCGCTTGCAAAGGCGTATTTTGCCGCAGGCGGACAGCAGTATACCGTTACAGTTGTTTCTCCCGAGGAACTTCTTGATGCTAAGCTTCATCCCGAAAATCATCGCGACCTGATTGTACGCGTTGGCGGCTACAGCGATTATTTTGTCAACCTTACTGATGAGCTTCAGGATAACGTTATTGAAAGAACGTTTGTGAATTAAGGGTGATATTATGAGTAATATTGAGCGGATTGATTCCAATTTCAAGGTTGATACAAAGCTGGATGTCAAGGGTATCAGATTTTATGATATAAAGCAGTCTCCGTTTAAAATTTACGGCGTTTTTTACGAATCGGGTAAGTATCGAAGAATACCCGAAGCGGTAGCAAAAAATGTCAATGACGGTGTTTATGCTCTTCACGCCAATACGGCAGGCGGCAGAGTGCGCTTTCGTACAGACAGCCCGTACGTTGCCATACACGCTGTGATGCCGAGTGTTGGCAAAATGCCTCATTTTGCGCTTACGGGTTCATCGGGGTTTGATTTGTACGTCGGTGCAAAATATACCGCAACCTTTGTTCCTCCTTTTACAGTTGATGACGGATACGAGAGCATTGTGCGTTTTGACAGCGCTGAAATGCGCGATGTTACAATCAATTTTCCGCTGTACAGCGAGGTGGCTGAGCTGTATGTAGGTCTGAGTGAATCCGCATTGATGTCTGCGCCTGAAGCCTGCAAAATCCAAAAGCCTGTTGTTTACTACGGCTCTTCCATAACTCAGGGCGGATGTGCATCAAGGCCCGGCACCTCATACGAAAGTATTGTATCCCGTATGCTTGATGCGGACTACATCAATCTCGGCTTTTCGGGCAGCGCAAGAGGTGAGGCTGAAATCGCCCGTTACATAAGCGAGCTCGATATGTCAGCGTTTGTTTTTGATTACGATCACAATGCACCTACAGCAGAGCATCTGCAAAATACTCACGAGAAAATGTTCAGGGCTATCCGAGAGTCAAATCCCGATTTGCCGATTGTTTTGCTTTCAAGACCTAAATTCACTCTGACGCAAGAGGAGAAGCTTCGCCTTGAAATAATCAGAGCAACTTATAATAATGCAATTGGTGCAGGCGATAAGAACGTTTATCTGATTGAGGGCACGATTCTTATGAGATTGGCAGAGGATGAAGGTACGGTTGACGGATGCCATCCCAATGACCTTGGTTTTATGTCAATGGCTAAAGAAATCGGAGCTTTGCTTGAGCGGATATTGTAAAACGAAATAACAGTAAAAGCGGTCACCCAAGGTGACCGTTTTTGTGTTTCTTAAGCAAAATTAAGATTTTTCTGCGTTGAATATTAATAATTTTATTGTATCATACGTTTGGAGGTGAAAATAATGAATGTTTTGGTTGTAGACGATGATAAAGAGATTGTGGAGAGTATTTGCATTTTTCTTTCGGGGGAGGGTTACACGCCACTCAGAGCTTATGACGGAATAGATGCGCTAGATATCTTGTCAGAAAACGAAGTGCATCTGATGATTCTCGATATTATGATGCCGAGGCTTGATGGAATAAGAACGCTTATGAAACTGCGCGAATCGAGGAATATCCCTGTTATCCTTCTCTCTGCAAAGTCAGAGGATACGGATAAAATTCTCGGTCTTTCCGCAGGTGCGGATGATTACGTTACAAAGCCGTTTAATCCGTCCGAGCTTATGGCGCGTGTCAAGTCACAGCTGAGGCGTTATACAACGCTCGGCTCAATCGGCAAACATAACGGCGAGATTGTAATTGACGGCTTGTGCCTCAACACCGAGAAGAAGACGGTTAAGGTTGACGGTGAAAGCGTCAGGCTTACTCCTGTTGAGTATAAAATACTCGAGCTTCTTGTCAGGAACAGAGGGCGTGTCTTCTCTGCGGAAGATATTTATTCAAATGTGTGGAATGAGCAGATGGTTGTAGGGTACAACACTATTGCCGTACACGTGCGCCATATAAGGGAGAAAATTGAGATTAATCCGAAAGAGCCAAAGTACCTCAAAGTAGTATGGGGCATCGGCTATAAGGTGGATTAAAGGAGGCTTTGTAATGAAAAAGATAATTTATTCAACTGCTTTAAAGTTTACCGCGGTGCTGTTGTTTGTGCTGAGTCTTACTCTCGGCACACTTTTTGCGGCGAACGGTTTTGTAGATTACTCGAGTGAAGATGAACATATTTATACGTTTGAAAGTGATTTTTCGCAGTCACATGACATTTCCAATCTTCTTAATGAACCGGTGATGAGAATGCTCAGCGTGTACCGTGTTGCTTTCAATGAGTATGATGTTTACGGCAGACCTGTAGTTAACGACGAGGTTGACGCGGAAAAGATAAAAGGAATCATCAATCAGTGGTTCAGCTATTTTGCCGATGCCGAAAAAATCAATTACTTTGTTCAGTGGAATGATATGGTGGTCACAAACTGCGGTGCGCAGTCATCTGATGAGGTTGCAGGCAGCGGATGCTATTTGTTTTTCAAGCGTTACGATAACGGCAGAATAGAATATGATTCGTCCGAACCTAAAAACAGATTGCCGTATCTCTATAGCTTTGAAGATTATAACGATAAAAACACAATTGTTATCAGTTGCAACGTAAAGGAAGAAGTTGTTGATACATATAAAGCATTGTGGG
>JAFOBC010000345.1 GCA_017382015.1 Clostridia bacterium | reverse complement strand
GTCGTTGTTGACAGCGGTAACTTTGATTGGGAGCAGAACGATAAGTTCCCCGGTCTCACTCAGCCTGATGACAGCTACCACGGCGCGGTATATACCCGTGATTTCGGCAAGGCAGGCTATATCACAAAGATTGTTGCACAGCTTCTGCGTGATTACGGCTCAACTCCCTCACCGCAGAATGCTTTCTATCTTAACGTCGGTCTCGAAACACTTGCCCTGCGTATGGAGCGCCACTGCTCAAACGCACTCAAGGTTGCAGAATATCTTGAGAAAAACGAGCAGGTTTCATGGGTCAATTATCCCGCACTTCCCTCAAACAAGTATTATCCGCTTGTTCAGAAGTATATGCCGAACGGCACCTGCGGTGTTATCTCATTCGGCGTAAAGGGTGGCAGAGAGAAGGCAGAGCAGTTTATGAATTCGCTCAAGCTTGCCGCAATCGTAACTCACGTTGCCGATGCAAGAACCTGTGTTCTCCATCCCGCTTCCTCAACCCACCGTCAGCTCAGCGACAAGGAGCTTGTTGAGTGTGGCGTTTCACCCGACCTTATCCGATTCTCAGTCGGTATTGAGAACGTTGACGATATCATTGAGGATATCCAGCAGGCGTTGGATGCAATCCGTTCATAATTAAACGGATTGCGCGATATAAATCCCTTGCGGGATTTGCGATATATTAAAATGCGATATGTTGCTTCGCAACGCGATATGCGCTGCGGCGCACGGGGATTTATATCATATCGCAGGCGAGTGTAACGAGCCTATATCGCAATCGAATAAATGAGATTATATCGCATTTGCCGTATGGCAAATATATCGCCAAAAGATAAATCAATTCATTATATTTACAAAGGACGATAAAAATGGATTACGCAAAAGAATCACTCCGTCTCCACTATGAGTGGAAGGGTAAGGTTGAGGTTACTGCACGCGCAAAGGTACAGGACAAGGAATCTCTTTCTCTTGCATACACACCCGGTGTTGCACAGCCCTGCCTTGAAATCAAGAACGATATAAACAAGAGCTATGAGCTTACCCGCCGTTGGAACACAGTTGCCGTTATTACCGACGGTACGGCTGTTCTCGGTCTGGGCGATATCGGCCCCGAGGCAGGTATACCCGTTATGGAAGGTAAATGTGTACTCTTCAAGGAATTCGGCGATGTTGATGCAATTCCGCTCTGCATCCGCTCCAAGGATGTTGACGATATTGTTAAGACCGTTTCTCTCCTTGAAGGCAGTTTCGGCGGTGTAAACCTTGAGGATATCGGTGCACCCCGTTGCTTCGAGATTGAGCGCAAGCTCAAGGAAATCTGCGACATTCCGATTTTCCACGATGACCAGCACGGCACAGCAGTTGTCTGCTCCGCTGCGCTTATCAATGCGCTCAGAGTTGTCGGCAAAAAGGTAGAGGACGTTACCGTTGTTTTCAACGGTGCAGGCGCTGCAGGCATCGCTATCTCAAAGCTGTTCAAGTGGATGGGTGTCAAGAACATCATTATGTGTGACAAGAAGGGCATCATCGCAACAAAGGATGATATTGACGAGGCACGTCACGGAATTCTTGACTACACAAACAACGATAAAATCAGCGGCACACTTGCCGATGCACTCAAGGGTGCAGACGTATTTGTCGGCGTTTCCGCTCCCAACGTTGTTACTCCCGATATGATAAAGACAATGGCTGACAAGCCCGTTGTTATGGCAATGGCTAACCCGACTCCCGAGATTATGCCTGACCTTGCCCGTGAAGCCGGTGCGGCAGTTGTCTGCACAGGCAGAAGCGACTTCCCCAACCAGGTTAACAACGTTCTCGCTTTCCCTTGTATCTTCCGTGGTGCTCTTGACGTTCGCGCAAGCGATATCAACGAGGAGATGAAGGTTGCCGCTGCAAACGCACTTGCAAACCTTATCACAGAGGATGAGCTTAATGCAGATTACATTCTTCCCAAGGCATTCGACCCCAGAGTAAAGGATGCCGTTGCAGCCGCTGTTGCAAAGGCTGCACGCGATTCAGGCGTTGCAAGAATCTGAATAAATAATTTTTGAATGATAAGTCTGCTTGCTTTCGGGTGAGCAGGCTTATTAAATTTTTGACAATTT
>JAFOBC010000344.1 GCA_017382015.1 Clostridia bacterium | reverse complement strand
GCAAAGGATGCCGGTGCACACGAGTTTATCACTCAGCTCCCCAACGGATACGATACATACGTCGGCGAAAGAGGCGTAAAGCTCTCCGGCGGACAAAAGCAGAGAATTTCAATTGCGCGCGTGTTCCTTAAGAATCCCGAAATACTGATTCTCGATGAAGCGACAAGTGCACTTGATAACGAGAGCGAGAGACTTGTTCAGCAGTCACTCGAGAGGCTTGCAAAGGGCAGAACAACGCTCACAATTGCACACCGCCTTACAACAATACGCAATGCCGACCACATACTCGTGCTCACAGAAGACGGCATTGCCGAGCAGGGCAGCCACGACGAACTCATAGAAAAAAGCGGTATGTATGCAGATATGTACGCACTTTATTCAGTTTAATTAACCATGGAGGTTTAAAAATATGCTTAAAAACATTTCACCCATCATTTCACCAGAACTTCTCAAAATCCTTATGGAAATGGGTCACGGCGACGAAATCGTCATCGGTGACGGCAATTTCCCCGCAGCAAGCGTTGCACAGCGCCTTGTAAGACTTGACGGTCACGGCGTGCCCGAGATTCTTGACGCAGTGCTCAAGCTTATGCCGCTCGACACTTACGTAGAGAGCCCCGTAGCACTTATGGATAACGGCGATGCCGCTAACCAGCCGCCTATCTGGGCTGATTACAAAAACATTGTTACAGCTAACGAAGGCGAAAAGAGCTTTGAGCTTGTTGAGCGTTTTGATTTCTATGACAGAGCAAAGAAGGCTTACGCTGTTGTTGCAACAGGTGAAACAGCTATTTATGCCAACATCATTCTCAAAAAAGGTGTTGTAATCTGATGAAAAAAGTACTTGCAATAGATTTCGGTGCTTCAAGCGGACGAGTTATTGTCGGCAGCTTTGACGGCAAAAAAATTACACTTGAAGAAATCCACCGATTTTCAAATGACCCCGTAAGCGTCAACGGCACAACCTTCTGGGACGTGCTCAGACTCTTTCACGAAATCAAGCAGGGACTTATCAAATCAAAAGGATGCGGCGAGATATCTTCAATCGGTATCGACACCTGGGGCGTTGACTTCGGTCTTATCGACAAATACGGTCAGCTGCTCGAAAACCCGATACACTACCGCGACCTTCGCACAAAGGGTATGATTGAAGAGGCTGACAAGATAATCCCTCTCAAGAAGCTGTATGAGATGACAGGTATACAGTTTATGGAGCTCAATACCGTTTTTCAGCTTCTCTCACTTGCAAAAAATCGCCCGCATATCCTCGAGCGCACAGATAAACTCCTCTTTATGCCTGACCTTTTCGGATATATGCTTACGGGCAAAAAAACAACCGAATACTCAATTGCAACCACATCTCAGCTTGTTGATATCAACACAAAGGGCTGGAGCGGTGAGATTTTTGAAAAGCTCGGTATTCCGCAGAACATTATGTGCGACATAGTTAAGAGCGGCACCGTGCTCGGTGAGCTTTCGGACAGCGTTTGCGAAGAGTGCGGTCTTGATAAAATCAAGGTGATTTCCGTTTGCGGTCACGATACACAGTCGGCCATCACGGCTGTCCCCTGCCCCGACAAGCAGTTTGCGTTCATAAGCTCCGGCACGTGGTCACTCTTCGGCACAGAGCTTGCTGAGCCGATTGTCAACAACAAGGCTTTTGAAACGAACGTTACAAACGAGGGCGGCTACGGCGAATCAACAGGCTTCCTCAAAAACATTATCGGCCTTTGGCTGATTCAGGAGAGCAGACGTCAGTTTGCACGCGACGGCGTACAGTACAGCTATGCAGACCTTGAGCGTGAAGCTCTTGCGGCAAAGCCCTTTGCCTACTTTATCGACCCCGATGCTCCCGAATTTGTACCTCACGGCAATATCCCCGAACGAATCAGAGAATACTGCCGTAAGACAAACCAGCACGTGCCCGAAACCGTCGGCGAGATTATGCGCTGTATTTACGAGAGCCTTGCAATGAAGTACAGACAGACGTTTGAAAAGCTTTGCGAATGCACAGAAAGAGATTACGAGGTTATTCACGTAATCGGCGGCGGCACAAAGGACACGCTTCTGTGTCAGCTTACAGCAAACGCCTGCGACAGAAACGTTGTTGCAGGACCGATTGAGGCAACTGTACTCGGTAACATTGCTGTTCAGCTTATGGCGAGCGGCGATATTGAGTCAATTGCTGATGCAAGAAGAATTATTGCAGAGAGCGAAAACGTTACGACATACACACCCAAGGACACGGCAGAGTGGGCAGCTGCTTACAGCCGCTACCTTGAGGCAACAAAGTAAACAATACGATTTTTCGTATTTAATAAACAATTTATTTTATCTACATAAGAAAGGACGAAATCACTATGGCAAAAAGCAGACTTATCGGTGACTATCCCGTTATCGGTATCCGCCCGGTTATCGATGGCAGAAGAGGACCCCTCAAGGTAAGAGAAGGCCTTGAAGACCAGACAATGGGTATGGCGAAGGCTGCAAAGAAGCTCTTCGAGGAAAACCTCAAGTACTCAAACGGTGAGCCTGTTAAGGTTGTTATCGCTGACACAACAATCGGCCGTGTAGCAGAAGCTGCTGCATGTGCAGAAAAGTTCAAGAAAGAGGGCGTTATGATCACCCTTTCCGTTACACCCTGCTGGTGCTACGGCTCCGAAACAATGGATATGGATCCTTCCACAATCAAGGGCGTATGGGGCTTCAACGCTACAGAGCGTCCCGGTGCTGTTTACCTTGCATCCGTTCTTGCAGCACACGCACAGAAGGGTCTTCCCGCATTCGGCATCTACGGTCACGACGTTCAGGAAGCTGACCAGTCCGAGAACATCCCCGCAGACGTTGAAGAGAAGCTCCTCCGCTTTGCACGCAGCGCTGTTGCTGTTGCAACAATGAAGGGCAAGAGCTACCTTCAGATCGGCTCCATCTGCATGGGTATTGCAGGCTCATCAATCGACCCCAACTTCCTTGAGGAGTATCTTGGCCTTCGCGTTGAGTCTGTTGACGAGGTAGAAATCATCAGAAGAATGACAGAGGGCATCTACAACGAGGAAGAGTTCCAGAAGGCCCTCAAGTGGACAAAGGAAAACTGCAAGGAAGGCTTCGACAAGAACCCCGAATTCGTACGCAAGAGCGACGAGCAGAAGGAAAAGGATTGGGAATTCGTTGTTAAGATGATGGTTATCATCAAGGACCTTATGAACGGCAACGCAAACCTTCCCGAAGGCTGTGAAGAAGAAATGGTCGGCCACAACGCTATCGCAGCAGGCTTCCAGGGTCAGAGACAGTGGACAGACTTCTATCCCAACGCTGACTTTGCTGAGGCACTTCTCAACACATCATACGACTGGGAAGGCATCAGAGAGCCTTACATCCTCGCTACAGAGAACGACGTTCTCAATGGCCTTGGTATGCTCTTTATGAAATTACTCACCAACAAGCCACAGATCTTCGCCGATGTTCGTACCTACTGGAGCCCTGAGGCTGTCCTTAAGGCTACAGGTTACGAGCTTGAAGGCCCTGCAAAGGATGCCGGCGGATTTATCCACCTCATCAACTCCGGTGCTGCCTGCCTCGATGCCAACGGTCAGGCTAAGGATGCCGAGGGCAATGGCGTCATGAAGGAGT
>JAFOBC010000343.1 GCA_017382015.1 Clostridia bacterium | reverse complement strand
TAAATGAAGCATACCCGCAAACATTTTTGCTTGCGGGTATGTTTTTAATTTTAGAAATCGCTGATTACACGGTGGAAACCTTCGAAAACGATAACTTCATCATTTTTCTCAACACATCTTCCGGAGCAACGGACAGTAACCTTATCCCTTTGCGGATGATGCCATGGATATTCGACCTGAATAACAGTATTGCTTTCAGCCATATCATGAATCATATTGTCTACTGCTACGCGATACTCTTTATCGATGTTATTTTGCCAATGCTTGAAGCATTCACCAGGCGTAATATCATCAGCAACGCCTAAAAGTTTTCTCATTGTTTCATCGGTATACAATTCGCCTTCGCCGGTTTTTGCGTTAATGTGAATAATCCACAATCCCACATTTATACCGCGCAAAATTGTTTTCATTTCCATGTTAACAAGCGGTGCATGTCTTTTTTCTTTTCCAAGCTTATCAAATCGTTCTAATCGTTTTGCATATTCCTCAGTATTGCTGATAAAATATTTTGCTTCAAGCATATCTGCAGAGCAAGGTTTATCAAATAAATATCCTTGGAAAATGTCGGGCTGTAAACCGGATAAAACAATCAACTCAGATTTGTTCTCGACACCTTCTAAACACACCTTTAATGAGTTTGATTTTGCAAATTCGATAACATTATGTATGAGATTGTAATTGTATCCGTTTTCCTTAATGTCACGAATAAATACGCGGTCAACTTTAAGTATGTTTGCATGAAGGTGTTTCAGATTGCCAAGATTAGAATAGCCTGTGCCGAAATCATCAATTGCAATTTGAATTCCAACCTGTCGGAGTTTTGTTAAAATGGCATAAACGTCCTCGTTTTCATCCAATTGAGCAGATTCGGTAATCTCAAGAATCAGAGCTTCTCCGGGGAGACCATGCTTTGTAAGAAGCCTTGTAATTTGTGCGGCTATCCTTTTCTTTTCTAATTGTTTCGGTGAAATGTTAACACTGATTTTAAAATCCGGTATAAATTCACGCCACTGCTTACATTTGCGTAGCGCTTCATTCACAACCCAGATACCCACCTCGTTGATAAGCCCTGTTTGTTCAAGCACAGGAATAAACTGGTCGGGAAAAATCTGTCCCTTTGTTTTGGATTCGAATCTAAGCAATGCTTCTGCCGAAATAATAGAATAATCCTCTGCGCTTATCTGCGGTTGATACACAAGGGAAAAACCGCTGCATTTTCTCTTGATACTTTCTTCAAGTTCTTCTAAAAGTTCAACAGCGGAAATTCTTTCGAGCAAGCTGTCTTCAGAGAAAAAGACGATCTGCCCGATGTTGCTCTTTTTGGCGTTATTCAGCGTTTGAACTGCATAATCATATATATTTTCTGCGCTTACATATACAGATTTATCGTTAGGAACAACTGAAGCAGAAATTGAGCATTTACCGGCCAAAGAGCTTTTGAGTTCGTCAAATATTTTTTTTGCTTCTTTGCTTGAATTTACATCAAGCAAAACAACAAAACGGTCTTTTTCCGCATGATAAAACTGTCCCATAGAAAAACGTTTTTCAAGTTCTTCTGCCAGAGCTTTGAGCAGTGTATCTCCATAAACTGAACCGTGCTTCAGGTTGATTTCTGAAAGATTATCAATATCAAGAAGCATCAAACAGCTAAACCCATCTGCCGATTCATTTTGCAAGTCCATCTTCAGCTTCGCTTTGTTAAATAGGGTTGTAATAGGATTATAAAGATGCTTTACTGCGTTTTGAGAGATTCTTCCAATGAAAACAAAACGGTTATCCATTTCATCCTTTATGACACTTCCACGGCAGTTGACCCAACGCATATTAGTGTTGTTATTATCATACATACGGAAGTTTATATCAATCACTTCGGCGTTGTAACTTATAACGGAAGATATTGCTTTTTTAACAAGTGCACGATCATTCGTGTGAACGTAATTCAGCATATCCAAAACACCGTTCGCCAGTTCACGCCCGTCGGAAATATCAAAGGAGTTGGGATCTTCTCCGAAAAAGCGGATAACACCCGTTTCGATATTCATAAGGAACATATAGTCGTCGGTACTGCCGGTTAACGTTTGCAGCAACTGACAATATTTTTCAACCTGAAGCTGCTTAATGCCTTTGGCGCCTTCCTGCCAAGGAAACGTTTCTTTTTTGGTAACCGTCTTGTTTTTATACATTTCCTTATCGGCTCTGCGCAGAACGTCGGAGAGCTGATGGTCGATTTTCGCATTAAACCGAGATGCGCCATACGCGCAAGAAACGCGACACTCAGGATATCCCTCAAGCGAAAGATTTTTCATTCCTTCAATACAACAGGTCATCAATGCATCGCAATTGGTGCTGTCTTCATTTTTGAGTATAACAACAAACTCATCACCGCCAATACGGAAAATATC
>JAFOBC010000037.1 GCA_017382015.1 Clostridia bacterium | reverse complement strand
TATTACCTGGCGTTCGTACGACCTTATTAATTGGGTTGATGAAACCGTTATTGATATTCGTCAGTTCGATGGCTTTGAAACCACAAACAGAGCTTGGGCACCGCAGGCGATATGGGACAGCGAAAAGGGTATGTATATGGTCTATTGGGCAACCTCAACGCTTGAGAATGACTGCGCAGGCCACTACTATGCCTACACAAAGGATTTCAAAACCTTTGAAACCGAGCCGCAGGTGCTTTACGGACGCTGGAATGAAACAGACCCCGAGACGGGTGAGCTGAGGAACATACAGTGCATAGACGGCGACATAATCTATAACGAAAAAGACGGATATTACTATCTCTACTTCAAGGAAGATATAACCCAGAAGATTGCTTATGTCAAATCAAAAAATCTTACCGGTCCGTACAATTCGGATTACACAATCTGCTCGCTCAATTATTGGGGCGTTGAGGGCAGCTCAATGTACCGCATTACGGGCACGGATGCCTGGATGATGATAATGGATGAGTACGGTCAGGATTCGTATTTTGCGCAGATGACACGGGATTTCAGCTCGTTCAGGCGAGTTCAGCGCTCAACCTATTCTATGGACCATCTCAAGCCGCGCCACGGCTCGGTTGTTGCAATAACTGAGGCTGAATATGCTGCACTTGTCAATGCATACGGAATAGAAAAATAAAAGCATGAGCACGGCGTAAGCTGTGCTCGTTTTTGATACTGTAATGCGAAAATTGGTTGCGCAAGCAGCGCTTGACAAAATCAAGTAAACTGTGCTTGATTGTCGAAGATTCCGTTGTATAATCAAATTGCAGTCAAGGAGGCGATTCACATATGACTATAAATGAAAAAATACAGTTTTACAGAAAGAAACTGGGTCTTTCTCAAGAAGAACTCGGACAGAAATTGCTTGTAAGCCGTCAAACCGTAAGTCTTTGGGAAAATGGTCAAACTGCACCTACAATAGACAATCTTATGCGATTGAAAGAAATTTTTGGCGTATCGCTAGATGAGTTGTTGGGGTGCGAAACTGCATCAGAGCTTGAGCTTTCACCTAATGAAAGCTATAAATCCGGCTTTGTGAAAGAAGAGTTTGCGGAAATATATAAATCTACCATATCAAGAACATTTACGTTTCAGTTGAAGGTTATTTTGGCGCTTATATTTTTTTTACTGGAGTGCTTGTGGCTTGATATAAATGATGTTGTGCTGGGAATTGTATCAGGTGTGTTGGGGATATATATTCTTCAAAGTGTAATCACGTATTACAAAACAAAGAAAGCGTGGAAAGCAGAAGTTATTAAGAGTGAACAGTGCCAATTTGAATATAACGTTTATGATGACCATTTTATCGTAAATATAATACGTGACGATGAAACTATACTTAGTGAAAGGGTTAAATTTTCCGATATAAAGAAATCTGTGGATACAGGTAAGCGTTTGATACTTACCACAAACACTCGGGTTTTTGCTCTCGATAAAGTATGCTTGATGAGCAATTCAGCCTTTTACAGAATTGTACACGATAGCTCGGGTTCTGCAAAAATCGTGTCCAATAAGCTCAGCTTTGCGGCAGATTTTTTCTTTGTGCTGTCGATTGTTCTTGGCGTTGCTTTGTTTGGCGCTTTGGGGTTGGATTCTTGGTTCCTGTTCTTGGGTTTACCTATACCTATTTTTTGCACCGTGCTTGGATTCGTTATCAAAAAGCGAGGAGCTAATGGTTTTAAAAACATATTTGTCGGGTTATTGTGTACTCTTATTCTTTTGTGCGGTGGGCTTCGTGTTCTTTTAATTGGTTATACTCCTGCAGATTTTGATGCGTTTGAGTTTGTCTGCGAGGCTACCGGAATAAGTTTTCCGGAAAGAATCAGTCAGAACACTTTTAACAATGATGCTGATGAATACGGTGAGGATGATGTGGGCTTTATCTATTCTGTTACAGAGGCAGTTTTTGAAGAAACTTCGGCAGATTTTTTTGAAAATGATATAGCCTATGATCCCAGATGGGTGACTACTGTTGACGAAAAACTAAACGGATTAGTTTCAATGGTGGAAAATTATAACCCGAATACAAGTGCTGACAGAATATTGGTCTATAATGAGTATCTTCCTGGATATAATATAATGCCGGAAGAAGAAGGAACATATTTTTTCTATGTTTTGTTGTACTATGAGAATATAAATTCTTTGGAAATTTTCGAATGTGCATATGATGTGAATTAAAAAACGTGCGTGCTGTTTTGCTTTTATGCGGAATGGCACGCATATTTTTATTTAAATATGTTGCATTTAAAACAAAAAAGCCTTACAATAAAATCAGCAAATATTATGGAGGTTTTACATATGCTTAAAGTAGGTCTTGTAGGCGTTGGCGGAATCAGCGGCGCACATATCCCTGCGTGGGATAAGAGGGAGGATGCCGAGCTTGTAGCTCTCTGCGATATCCGCCCCGAAAGAATGGAACAGTATGAGGGTAAGCGCCACTACCTCGATTTTGATGAGATGCTCGCAAATGAGGAGCTTGATATTCTCGATATCTGTCTGCCTACATATCTTCACGCGGATTTTGCTGTCAAAGCAATGGAGAAGGGCATCAACGTAATCTGTGAAAAGCCCATTTCTCTCAAAGAAGAGGATATTGACAGAGTTTATTCGACAGCAGAAAAAAATAACGTAAAGTTTATGGTTGCTCAGGTGCTCCGTTTCTGGCCGGAGTACGAGGTGCTCAAGGAAATCTTCGACACCAAGAAGTACGGCGAGCTGCTTTCCGGCACAATGACAAGGCTTGGTCATAAGCCTCGTTGGAGCTGGGATGGCTGGATGATGGATGAGAAGAGAAGCGGTCTGGTTCCATTCGACCTTCATATTCACGATCTTGACTTTATGGTGTACGCTTTCGGTATGCCAAAGGTTGTTCATCAGTACCGTTCAAAGCGCCCCGAGCAGGATTTCATCAGCGTTGTATACGATTTCGGCAAATTCACAATCAACACCGAGGCATCCTGGTACGCAACCTGCTATCCGTTTACAGCTCAGTTCCGTTTCCAGTTTGAGCACGCTATCGTTGCAAACGAAAACCGCACGATGAAGATTTACCTTGCCGATGAAGAAATCGACCTTTCAAAAGAAACAAAGGGCGATACAGGCAGCATAAATCTTCCCAAGAGCGATGCTTATGCAAACGAAATCAACTACTTTGCAGACTGTGTTCTTAACGATAAACCTGTTGATAAGGTTAAGCCCGAAGAACTCCGTTGCGTAATGAATATTCTCAACAGCCTTTGATATCAAAATAAAAGTAAAGGAACGTTTGCTATGAAAAAACTTCTTTGCGTTGTATTAAGTGCGGTTATGATTATGTCTTCATTTGCCGTAGGCTCTCTTGCGGCGGATTCCTGTTTTGATGTTGGCAGTGCCGTTATCGTTGCAGGCACCGGTGTTACCGATGTTTATGCTGCGGGCAGACTCGAATATTATCTTGAGAAAATAACAGGCAAAGACCTGGCTGTTGTCAGCTCATCAGAGCCTGAAGCTGAGCTTGAGATTGCCGTAGGCGATACAGGCAGAGCAGAAACAGACCTCAGCGGCTTTGAGGATGGCGGCTACGTCATAACCTCAAGTGAGAGCAAGGTTATTCTTTGCGGTGCCGGCAATAAAGGCACGCTCAACGCTGTTTACGCTTTCCTCGAGGATTACTGCGGCTGTCATTGGTATGAGAGCGAGGTTATCGTCACCCCCGATAATGCTCAGATTACAGTTCCCTCTGACATCAATGACGAGTATCATCCGTTTTTCGAGTACACCGAAACGGATACAACAAGCTCACGCGATCTTGAGTTTTCACTTGCCAACGGTCTTACCGGCGGCGTTTATCGCGATTTCAGCACAGAGCAGGGTGGCGAAGTAGGCTATGCAGGCTCGTTTGCTCATACTCTTGTAACTCAATACTGCAAGCCGGAAACATATTTCGAGTCTCACCCCGAATATTATGCTTACCACAAGGGTGCGAGAGTACCTGAGCAGCTTTGTCTTACCAACCCTGACGTTGTGGATATTGTTGTTGCCGAGGTGCTGGCTGTGCTCGAAAAGGGTCACGATCCCTCTGCTTCCGTGCAGATTGTTTCGCTTACCCAGCACGACAATCAGAAATACTGTGAGTGCGACAAGTGTGCTGCTCTCGATAGAGCAAACGGTTCGCATTCGGGCACAATGGTTACTTTTGTCAACACAGTTGCCGAGCGAGTAAAAGCATCGGGCAACTATGATAACGTTGTTTTTGATACGTTTGCTTACCAGTATACCCGCAAGGCACCCACAAACGTTGTGCCGCGCGAGGATGTCATCATAAGACTTTGCTCAATCGAGTGTTGCTTCGGTCATACACTTGATGATCCCAAATGTGACGAGAACAAAGATTTTATGTATGACCTCGAGCAGTGGGGCAAAATCTGCAACAGAGTTTATATCTGGGACTATGTAAACAACTACCGCGAAACGGTATGCATCTTCCCCAATTTCGGTGTAATGCAGCGTAATGTTCAGATTTTTTACGAGAACAACGTTAAGGGAATTTACGAAGAGGGTAACTATTATATCGCAAACAGCGATGGCGAATTCGGCGAGATGAGAACGTACCTTCTCTCCAAGCTTATGCAGGATCCCTACTGCGATTATTATGCTGAGATGGACGGTTACCTTGAGGCTGTTTACGGCGCAGGCTGGAAATATGTGCGCGAGTTTATTGATATTATGACTGAGCACGCCGTTACGGATTTAAAGCATCTGTATATCTATCAGGAATCACAGAATACGCTCTGCGGTATGAAAAATAAAGACATAGAGTATTGTAATCAGCTTTGGGATGATGCAAAGGCTCAGGCACAGACTGAGGAGCAGCTCGCTCAGCTCAGACGCTCCGAGCTTTGCTGGAGATATTGGAAGTGCGCTAACCAGGTAGGCGAGTTTTCAAGGTGGCAGTTCCCGTATGTATGGATGAATGCGAACGAACGCCTTCATCACGATTTGAAAGATATGGGTATCACTAAGATGGGCGAAGGCGCTAAATATGAGCTTTCAGATTGCAACCTTCTCTATCTTTACAGACATCTGTTCAAGTGGACAACGCTTTTTGAGGAGCCTTATTGGGATGTGCTCAATCCTTATGCAATCAAGCTGTACGAGTTCCTTGGCAAGATTTATAATTTGTTTTCATAACCGATGGGAGAATGAAATATGGAAAGAACATATATACCTTTCAGAAATTGGAAAGAAAAATCAAAGCAGACCGAATACACACAAAGCACACCTCTGCTCAGCGATGACGGCAAACTTCTTGCAAAAGGCTGGGCAAGGCACAACGTTTTTGATTATGACAGAACAAAGGTAAATGCACGCCTTATGAGCCGTAAGGAGTGGGATTTCTATCAGGTATCCGACGGCAAGTATATGGTGCAGATAAACTTTGCCAATATCAACATCGGCGGCTTTGTTTGTGCCAAGCTTATCG
>JAFOBC010000342.1 GCA_017382015.1 Clostridia bacterium | reverse complement strand
GACCGTCTGAAGGAGAATATCCTGACGTAGCATATTTTGTCTCAAACGATGTTTCGGGAAGCAACTGACGAGAAAACTTTATTTCGATATTCTTCGCGGCACAAAGCAGCGCAAGTCCTACCCTTTCACCGTGCTCAAGATTTTCATCTGAAAAATATCCGCAAAGAAACGGATCCAGCATAACTAAATCTGTCATAATCCAACCTCTACTAAAGTTATTTTGAGACTCTCACATCTGAACCGTAAGAATCAAAAAGAGACAACCAGCGTGCAATATCTGCATCACTTGCACTGCTGTGATTATATAAAGCGGTAAGCCCCGCCTTTTCGGCTTTGCCGACACCGAGGGTATGGTACGGCATAATTTCGGCGTATCTGTAAAGCCCTCTCTTTTCGTTAAGAAATGCAGCCAATGCACCAATATCGTCATCGCTGTCATTGCAGCCGGGTACAAGAGGCAACCTTATAATAATATCAGCGCCGCTATCCATCAGATACTGAAGATTAGACAAGACGTGAGCGTTATCAGCCCCTGTAAGCCTGCGGTGGCGCTCGGAATCAATACACTTTATATCATAAAGAAAGGTTGTGCCGAGCTCTGCCGCCTTTTTGTAAAAATCAAGCTCACCTGCACCGCAGGTTTCTACCGCGCGTGAGATGCCTGCCTCCTTAGCCAGAAGCAAAAGCCGCAACGTAAAATCGGGCTGATATGAAGGCTCACCGCCCGTGACGGTGAGACCGCCGCCGGATGTATCATAAAAGATTTTATCTTTCATAACCTCACAGAAAACTTCATCCACCGTCATTACTTTGCCTATTATTTCGTTGGCATCAGAAAGACAGATTTCCGCACACCTGCCGCATCGTATACATTTTTCACGTTCAAGCTTCAAAACGTTATCTTCAACGTATCTCGCAGGGCACAACTCAACACATTTGCCGCACAGTGAGCACTTATTTCTGTCAAAAGAAAGCATCGGTGTTTTTTTCAGCCCTTCAGGATTGTGACACCATATGCACCTGAGAGGGCACCCCTTCAAAAACACACAGGTACGTATACCGTCACCGTCGTGCACACAAAACTTCTGGATATTAAACACCGTTCCCTTTGACATTAATACTCACCTGCTTTCTGAAAAGATTATAACACTCCGGCACTGAAAAAAGCAACATAAAACTGTTAACGATGAAAATATTGATTTGATTATCGCGCCGTGTTAAAATAAGACAAAAATCAACACGGAGAGCAAAGCTATGACAGTTAATGAATATTTGAATTTGATTGATGAAACCAACAAAAAAGGCAGATATAAAGCCGATTGGGCTTCTCTGGCTCAGCACAAAGTTCCTGAATGGTATATGAACGACAAACTCGGTGTATTCATCCACTGGGGAATTTACAGCGTACCTGCGTTTGGGTGCGAATGGTATTCACGCGGTATGTACGACCGCAATTCGCCCGAATTTGAGCACCACAAAAACACATACGGTGAACAAAGCACATTCGGATACAAAGATTTTATTCCGATGTTCAAAGCCGAAAGCTTCAACGCTGAGAATTGGATTTCACTTTTCAAAAAAGCCGGCATAAAATACGTTATGCCTGTTGCTGAACATCACGACGGTTTTGCGATGTACGACACCGAATTCAACCGCTGGAATTCAACAAAAATGGGCCCGTGCAGAGACGTTGTTGGCGAGCTGAAAGCTGAATGCGAAAAACAGTCCATCACATTCTGCGCCTCAACGCACCGCGCAGAGCACTACTTTTTTATGAACCCCGGCAGACTTTGCGACAGCGACGTAAACGATGAACGATACGCCGACTTTTACGGCCCTGCGGTTTATACCAAAGAGTTCGACCCCGAAATAATACACATAACAACCGCTGACACATATTCGCAAGGCGCAAGCAAAGAATGGCTTGAGGACTGGCTTGTGCGCACCTGCGAGCTTGTAGACAGATACCGCCCGAGCGTACTTTACTTTGATTGGTGGATTCACAACCACACGTTCAAGCCATACCTCAAAAAGCTTGCCGCATATTATTATAACCGCGCTGAGGAATGGGGAAAAGAAGTCACAATCAACTACAAGCACGAGGCATTTCCTCCGGGAGTTGCAACCTTTGACGTTGAGCGTGGCGCACTGACAGACATCTCCCCTATCTACTGGCAGACCGATACGGCAATCGGCAAATTCTCCTGGGGCTACAGAGCTGATAACGAATATAAACCGCCACGTCAGGTTATCTGCGACCTGATTGACATAGTATCAAAAAACGGAAACCTGCTTATCAACATCGGCCCCAAGGCTGACGGCACAATCACCGATGAAGAAACTCAGGTACTGCTCACTTTAGGTGAATGGCTAAATATCAACGGTGAAGGCATTTACGGCACAACACATTGGAAACAATTCGGCGAAGGCAAAGTAAACGCAGAAGCAGGATTCTTCAAGGACGGTGACGAAAAAGCATTCACAACCGAAGATTTCAGATTCACATACAAAAACGGTTATCTCTATGTTTTCCAGATGCGACCGTCGCAAGAAGTAAAAATAAAAACGCTCAGAAAACACGCATCGCACAACTATCTGATTGAAAGCATTGAACTGCTCGGCAGCAAGGAAAAGATTGACTTTGACAGAGACGAAGAAGCACTTAAATTTCACCTGAAAGCAGAAGTTGAAAACGACCTGCCTGTATGCTTTAAAATCGAAATCGGGTAAGAATTAAATAAATAACCCAAACAATTAAAAAATTGCGTCAAAAAAAGAAACGACCACCGATTGGTGACCGTTTCTTTTTGCTTTATGACGCGAAATTTAATCTCTCAAAGCTGTGAATTAATCTGCGCCCAGACGTAAACGCTGTTTGATTTTACAATTTCTTTGTGTCGTAAAAATCCGCTGTTTATAAAATTATTATCTGAATATATTATATTTGAACAGTATTTGCCGAATTCAAGTGTACCCTGAACCGAATTATTATCAAAGAAATCTCCTGTGTCAACTGTATTTTCAGTAAAAGCCAATCCGTTTACATTATCAACTCTCATAAGCGTTGACGGAATATCCATAAAACTGTTTGAGCAGATTTCTACGTTTGTAAAAACGGCAGTTTCTGCTGACCGTCCCGCAATATTAGTACCGATTTCAATTACAGAACCCCAATCGCTGTAGTTACACTTTTCAAATGTATTATTACGGATTATAAGGTTATCTACACCTGTACCCTCCTGCCAGCGAGTAGGCTCGATATCCATAACAACCTTTATCGCCTGAGCCATCGTTTTATAGAATCGGTTATTTTCACAAAGACCGTTTGAGGATTGAAGAAGCAAACCTCTCGCTCTGTTTTCGTGAAAATAATTATTTGAAATAACATAGTTGCTGCTGTTACACTCAGTATTGTATGCAGTCCAACCTGCCGTTACGCCCTCAGGCAGATTTTCTACAATGACCTCTTTTTTTATGCCCTCCAACGCTTTAACGGATACTATTTTTGCTGTCAGTTCGGTATTTTCAAACTTATCATTTTTGAAAACGAGAGTATCTCCTGCTTCAAGTCTCATAGCAGAAGCAATCAACACAAGCGTATTGCCGTTCACCGCAGAAACATAACCGAGACCGTCGTGCACGTTAATGCAATCATCACCCATACCGCTTATATCGCAACCTGAAATATTAAAGCAACCGTTTGTGTTAACAATATGAATTGCGTCAGCTGTCAAGGACACGCATCGCTTATCTTTGTACGCGGGATTAATACCTATATAGCAGTTGATAATCTGAAAATGCGAACTGTTACCCTCGCAAATATATGCCATACCCGCACTTGCGTAAATATTGACGTTATCAAATGTCACATTTTTACTGTAGTCTCTGACGCTGAAAATTGTTCCGTCATAGACATAATGCCTGAGAATATAAGTTTCACCGTTTTCAAAACCATCCAGACATCCGTTGTGGGTTACACGTAAAGTGTCACCAGAAACTTTCTGCACGGATTTTATGCTTGTCGAATCTTGATACAGATAATTCTCTTTTGAAGAATACTTAGCACCAAACGTATATGATTCAGGATCACACTGCGTAATTGCGGACAGACAAATACTATCATCGCAGTGCTCAGGATTTTTAAAAACAATGTCAAGAGAATCATTCTCCGGATTACTGTTTGCAATAGTTACAACGGAAGCCAGCGGACTTTCATCCCAATTCCAATCTATATTAAGATTACGGATTTCAACACAGTCACTGTTTCTGATAAAAAACTTATAGCCTGTTGATGAGAAAATAAAGGTGGCATCGTTTCCTTCAATCAACAAATCAGTACAGCTGTTGGCATCAAGACCGTCTGTAGCTCTGAAATAATATTTGCCCTTATCAATAACAAGCTTTGTTCCCGGATGCCGGGCACAGTAATCCAAAGCGCACTGAAACGCAGAATAATTATCTTCGTTTTCTTCAGAAAGTCCGAAATCCGAAGCGTTTATTACATTAAGTTTCTCCGTTTTGGGTCGCTGAATATAAAACCGTGTACCGTTTGCACCGGTTATCTGATCAGCCATTCTGTTCTCACTTAAATTATTGAGTTCTTCAACATAAACTTCGGATATATCATGAGTCGCCACAGAAGAAGTAAACAACAATAATATTGAAGCAATAAAAGAAACAAATTTCAGTAACATAAGCTCACCTCAAAATAATTATATCAACTATATG
>JAFOBC010000341.1 GCA_017382015.1 Clostridia bacterium | reverse complement strand
TATAAGGTCAATTTCACGTGGAGTTACCATCATTTTTTCGCTTTCTTTATCAATTTTTTCTTGTGCACCTTCACCTACAAGGTCAAGCGCAAGCGTTGTTGCGTCAACAACCGTCGGCACTCCTATTGAAATTACGGGCACACCCATTGTCTTTTCGCTGATTTCTTTGCGTGCGTTACCTACGCCGGAGCCCGGGGTTATGCCGGAATTGCATATCTGTACCGTACAGCCAAGCCGTGATAACCGTCGGGAGGCGAGCGCGTCAACTGTTATCAGTGCGGCAGGGGATATCTGTCTGATGATTCCTGCGATTATTTCGCCGGTTTCAATTCCGTTTTGTCCGAGTACTCCGGGAGCTATTCTCGCTACGGGGCGCAGGCTTTCAAAACCTGCGCTTTTTTGAAGTTCTTTTCCGATGTGTCTTGTTGAAAATATCTGCGATGCACACGCAGGGCCAAGTGCATCGGGTGTGATGTTTTGGTTGCCCAGACCTGCGACGAGTATCAGACCGCTCGGGGGCAGAAGCGAGCCAAGCTTTGAGGAGATAGTCTCAACCGCGCTGTCGAACAGGTGGGTGGCGGCAAAGCTCGGAAGCTCGACTGTGATATACTTTCCTCTTTTTCTTTTTAAAGCATCTTCGGCGCTCTTGCTTTTTATTGTGATTTGTGTTATCTTTATCCCAGTATCAGTTTTTTCTACCGTCTGTTCAATCTCTTCAGGTGCGTTTCTTTGTCCGATTTCACGCTGTTCTATAGCCAAATCTGTGCGAAGATTCATTCTTTTTACTCCTTTACAGGCGAATTTGATACTAGTATTGTACTTTTGTCCGGTTTTTTTCAATTTTCTTTAAAAATATCTTGCTTTTTTGTTTGAAAAATGTTAGTATATATAGCTGTGTGATAGTAAAAAAGGAGGTGTACTCAAATGCCGAACATTAAATCCGCAAAGAAGAGAGTTCTTGTCAACAAGACAAAGGCAGCTCGTAACAAGTCTGCTAACTCTGCACTCAAGACAGCAATCAAGAAGGCTAACGCTGCAATCGAGGCTAATTCTGCAGATAAGGACGTCCTTGTAAAGGCTGCGGTCAAGAAGATTGACCAGGCTGCAGCAAAGGGCATCCTCCACAAGAACAATGCCGCAAGAAAGAAGTCTGCTCTTACAGTAAAGGCAAACAAGGCTTAAGCAGCTTTATTGAGACCGATGTTTGCGCATCGGTCTCGCAGGCTGACTGCAGCCAACCTGTGCCCCTCGACGTTTCGGGAGGCAGAGGTTGGCTGTATTTTTTTACAAAAAGTATTGACAATATTATGCTGAAAGGGTATAATTTCGATAATAAGTAGTTCGGAGGAGGAACAATAATGAAAGCAAAGAAAGTACTTAAAATCGTCGGCATTATCCTTGGCATTGCTGCTGTTGCTGCCGGTGTTTATTTCGCAATAACAAAGATTAAGGCTAAGAAGGAAGCTGCAAATGATGAGGAGAATTATGTCTCCTGCTCATGCTGCGAAGCTGAATAATCAGAACTTAACTCATCAAATAAAGGGTACGGTTTGCAAAAACCGTACCCTTTTTGTTGTGTTATGTGACTTGTGCTTTATCTCAGAAATTCATCAGCATTTTTCTTGATGTATTCGCCGCCTTCTGCAAATAAATCCTTGTCCGCCGTAAGGTCGCGGAATTCGCCGTTGAGTCTGTCAATTTCGTGCGGTATTACGGAAAGCTCTTCGTTGTTTTCGTCATATCGGTTGAACATCATTTCAATTACCTTGCTGATGTCATCGTTCAGTATCTTTTTTGCAGCTGCAACTGCATCGCTTGTGAGCGGTCTGTAGCTGGATTTGAAAAAAGAAGAAAGGTTTCCTTCTGATGCATCAGAAATCAGATAATACAGAGCATAAACATCCTTTTCGCCTTGAGTCATCGAATCGTAGAAGCCGTTTGTGTTTTCTGTTTTCTGGCATTCGTATTCGAGGTTGATTGCAACGCCTTCGAAAAGGGGAGCGGCAGGGGCTTTTTCTATGATTTCAGCCGTAAGGTTGCCGTATGCGTCACGCAGTTCCTTTGCGCGCTTTGTTTTTGCAAGGTTTTCGTTGAAATTCTTGCTGTGTTTTGCTGATGCAGCAATTGCCTTTTTCCATACGAAAACAGTCAGCACAATCATAACGGCAAGCAATAAGTATAAATACCAGAATTCTCTAAAG
>JAFOBC010000340.1 GCA_017382015.1 Clostridia bacterium | reverse complement strand
ACTCAATTTCCTGGAAGATAACCTTATAACCAAGGTTACCAAAAACCTTCTCAGCAAGCTCGGTATCAAAACCGACAAGCTCGTTGTTTTCGTCAAGGTAGTTCATAGGAGAATAGATTGTATAACCGACAACAACTGTTTTTTCTGTTGCATCGGGAGCTTCTGTTTCATCTTCGGGAGCGTCATTGCCGCCGCAAGCTGCGAAGCAGAATACCATTGAAAGTGCGAGGAGAAGTGCTATAAACTTTTTCATAATAGATACACCCTTTCGTTTTCTTTAGTGTGTTAGTATACTAACATATTAGCGCGCTAAAGTAAAGGTTTTTTTTGTATTTCAGCACTTTATCAAAAGCGCAGCTGCTGTTAATGCGTTTTTTTGCCACTTACATCAATGCACAACATAAAAAAACACACCCTGTCGCAAGACAGAGTGTGTTTGGTTTAAGCACTTAGACTGAATCGAAAGGCAAATACTTACTTGGAAGCTTTCTTTTCCTTTGTCTTCTCCTCGACCTTCTCGTCGCCTACGAGCTCGATGATGCACATCTCAGCTGCGTCGCCGCGACGGGGACCGGTCTTGATGATGCGGCAGTAACCGCCGTTAACATCCTTGTACTTGGGGGCGATTTCGTCGAAAAGCTTTTTGACAACATCTTCCTTTGTGACAAAGGCAAGAGCCTGACGCTTTGCAGCGAGAGTGTTGTCCTTAGCGACAGTGATCATTTTTTCTGTTAAAGAACGTACTTCCTTAGCTCTTGTAACGGTAGTTTCGATCTTACCGTTCTCCAAGAGATAAGTGACCATTGCGCGAAGCATAGCCTTACGGTGATCGCTGGCTCTGCCGAGCTTTCTGGTACCGGGCATTTAAATCACTCCTTTACCGATAATAAAAGGCTAATAGTTGTGGTTAATTATTCTTCGTCCTTGCGAAGTGAAAAGCCAAGTGACTTGAGCTTTGCAACAACTTCGTCAAGAGACTTCTTGCCAAGATTGCGAACCTTCATCATGTCCTCTTCGGACTTGCTGATAAGATCCTCAACCTTGTTGATTCCGGCTCTCTTCAAGCAATTGAAGGAGCGTACGGAGAGGTCAAGTTCCTCAATGGTCATCTCCAGCTTCTTTTCTATTACGTCGTCGTCCTTAACGACCATAACCTCTGTGTCAAACGCTTCATCTGACAAATCTCCGAAGAGACTGAGATGCTCGTTGAGGATCTTGGCGCCAAGAGAAACGGCCTCTTTAGCGTTGATGGTGCCATCGGTCCACACTTCGAGAGTGAGCTTATCGTAGTCAGTAATCTGACCGCGACGTGTGTTCTCTACTGTGTAGTTCACCTTAAGAACAGGTGTATAGATTGAATCCACAGCAATAACACCGATATCGCCTGCGACAAGTGCCTTGTTCTGGTCTGCTGAAGCATAACCGCGACCCTTGTTGCATGTGAGCTCCATTCTGAGGTGTGCATCAGCATCAAGTGTAGCAATGGGAAGCTCAGGATTGATAATCTCAACCTCGCTGCTTGTCTTGATGTCGCCAGCTGTGAGGACAGATGTACCGGAAGCATCGACGTACATTGTCTTGGGACCGTCACCGTGTATCTTGAGGATTACGCTCTTAAGATTGAGTACTATCTCGGTAACGTCTTCCTTGACGCCCTTGATTGTTGAGAACTCATGCTGTACGCCTTCAATCTTAACTGACGTAATTGCGTAACCGGGAAGAGAGGAAAGCAGAACTCTTCTCAGGCTGTTGCCGAGAGTAGTGCCGTAACCACGCTCCAGCGGTTCAAGTACAAATTTTCCGTAATCCCCACTTGCGCTGAATTCGGCTGTCTCGATTGCGGGCTTCTCGATACCTACGCTGAATTCGGCTGTTTCGATTGCGGGCTTCTCGATTCCTATCATTCAAAACCCTCCTTGAAAAATTGAGTAAATATAGCAGAAACTCAAAAGCATTATTTAGAGTAGAACTCAACGATAAGATGCTCTTCAACGGGAGTAGCAATCTGCTCACGATCGGGAAGAGCTACAATCTTAGCTGTTGCAGCCTCTGCATTGAGGTCAAGCCACTGGGGAACAGGACGACCGTCTGACTCGCGAAGAGCCTTGAACTTGTCGCTATCCTTGCTCTTATCCTTAATAGCAACCTCGTCACCGGCCTTTGTAAGGTATGAAGGAATATCAACCTTCTTGCCGTTGACTGTGAAATGGCCGTGAGTTACAAGCTGTCTTGCTTCTGCACGGGAGTTAGCCCAACCGAGAAGATAAACGATGTTATCAAGACGGCTTTCGCAGATTCTGAGCAGGTTCTCACCTGTAACGCCCTGACGGCGCTCAGCCATAAGGAAATACTTGTGGAACTGACCTTCCTGAATACCGTAGTAACGCTTAGCCTGCTGCTTTGCACGAAGCTGAACGCCGTACTCGGAAGTCTTCTTGCGGCTCTGGCCGTGCTGACCGGGAGCGTACTGACGACGCTCGAAAGCACACTTGCCTGTGTAGCATCTTGCACCCTTGAGGAAAAGCTTCTTACCCTCGCGGCGGCAAAGCTTACAAACCGCACCTGTATATCTTGCCATAGTAATTACACCTCCTGAAATATAAGGTTATACGCGTCTTCTCTTGGGGGGACGGCAGCCGTTGTGAGGAATGGGAGTTACGTCCTTGATCATGCTTACTTCAAGACCTGCAGTCTGAAGAGCTCTGATAGCAGCCTCACGACCTGCGCCGGGGCCCTTAACGTAAACTTCAACATACTTCATACCGTGCTCCATAGCAGCCTTTGCAGCTGTTTCAGCAGCGGTCTGTGCTGCGAAAGGAGTGGACTTTCTTGAACCTCTGAAGCCCATCTCACCTGCGCTTGCCCATGATACAGCGTTACCCTGTGTATCGGTAATAGTTACGATAGTGTTGTTGAAGGTGGATTGAATATGAGCAGCACCACGCTCGATGTTCTTGCGCTCACGGCGTCTACGAGTTGCGCCGGCTTTCTTAACGTTAGCTTTTGCCATTTTTCTTCCTCCTTCACTTACTTTTTCTTGTTAGCGATTGTCTTCTTCGGGCCCTTACGTGTACGAGCATTTGTCTTAGAACGCTGACCTCTTACGGGAAGGTTCTTACGATGACGTACGCCGCGGTAGCTGCCGATTTCGATAAGTCGCTTGATGTCAAAGCTTGTAGCTGATCTGAGATCACCTTCAACCTTAACATTGTTGTCGATATAGTCACGAAGCTTAGAAACCTCATCCTCTGTGAGATCCTTAACTCTCGTGTCGGGATTAATACCGGTAGCCGCAATAATATCCTTTGCGGTCTTGGGACCTATACCGAAGATATATGTGAGGCCGATTTCGACTCTCTTATCTCTGGGCAGGTCGACACCTGATATACGTGCCATTTTACAGTTGCACCTCCGTTAATGTTTGCGCCAGATTAACCCTGACGCTGCTTGTGCTTCGGGTTTTCACAGATAACCATGATCTTACCCTTACGCTTAATGATCTTGCACTTCTCGCAAATTTTCTTTACAGAAGGTCTGACTTTCATTAGGAATACCTCCTTGATAATACGCTGTGCTTATTTTGTTCGCCACGTAATGCGGCCCTTAGTAAGGTCGTACGGTGACATTTCAACCGTAACTTTGTCGCCGGGAAGGATGCGGATGTAGTTCATTCTCAGCTTACCTGAGATGTGAGCCAGCAGCCTGTGTCCGTTCTCAAGCTCAACCTGAAAGGTTGCATTAGGCAGCGCTTCGATTACTGTACCTTCAACTTCAATCATATCCTGTTTTGACATAACTTTACCTCCATGAGTTCAGGTCAACTGACCGTCTGTATCGGCCAGTGCTCTTCTTAAACTGCGATTGGTCGCCATCGCACTGTCGTCCAGCACGGTTCCGGTCGGTGCGATGTGTAACGGATTCTTGCGCTTAGGCTTTTCCAACCTTCGCTCTTTACCGTCGCACAGCAGCAACGCCTTTGCGTCCGTGCCGATGACCGCCATCAACTTATCTTTATCGCGTCCCGCCCTGGAGCGGACAACGCTTCCTTTTCTGAGCTCCATGCCTCCGTCACCTCATTCAACAGTGAGTATCTTCGGACCGTCGTTTGTTATTGCAACGGTGTGCTCAAAATGTGCGGACAAACCACCGTCTTTTGTCTTGATAGTCCATCCGTCTGAAAGTTGTCTGACTTCGTAGCCACCCGCATTAATCATGGGTTCAATGGCCAAAGTCATGCCCGGTAACAGGCGCACACCACGTCCGGGTGTGCCGTAGTTTGGTACGCTGGGGTCTTCATGGAGTCGGCTTCCGATACCGTGTCCGACAAAATCGCGGACTACCGAGAAGCCTCTTCCCTCACAATATGTCTGAACGGCATTTGAAATGTCACCGATTCTGCCGCCTGCAACAGCCGCCTTGATGCCTTCGTAAAGGCTCTCTCTGGTGGTGTTGATCAGCCGCTCCGCCTCAGGGCTTATCTTGCCCACAGCGAAAGTGGCAGCATTATCGCCGTTGTAGCCGTCGAGCACTGCACCAAGGTCAATGCTGACTATATCGCCTTCCTTGATGACACGCTTCGTGCTCGGGATTCCGTGAATAACCTCGTCGTTTATGGAAATGCATGCGGTGGCAGGGAAACCGTTATAATTAAGGAAGTTCGGCTTAGCGCCCTGCTTAATTATATATTCATAGGCTATACGGTCAATTTCCTCGGTTGTTACACCGGGCTGAACCGCTTCGCCTGCCACTCTTAATGCCCCAGCCGAGATTCGGCAAGCCTCACGCATGAGAGCCAGCTCCCGATTGGTTTTCAGCACTATCATGCTTAATCCTCCAATGCCTTGAGGGTAAGTGCTGTTGTGTCAGCAACCTCCTCCTGGCCTTCAACTATGCGAAGAATACCCTTCTTCTCATAGTAGCCCTTAAGCGGCTCTGTTTGCTCATGGTAAACCTTGAGTCTGTCGAGAACCGTATCGGGGTGATCGTCCTTACGCTGGATAAGCTCGCCGCCGCAGGCATTGCATATGCCTTCAACAGCAGGCTTCTTGT
>JAFOBC010000339.1 GCA_017382015.1 Clostridia bacterium | reverse complement strand
TTACGTCTGCCATAATATCACCATACAGTGCAATAAATGCACCGTTACCTTTCTTTATAAATCAAAAGCGTACCGATTACATCTGCTCAAGCTTTGCAAGCTCTTCATCAAGCTCTGCAATAGCTGTTTCATACTGCTCCTGGTTGGGAGCTGTACCGTGCCAGTCGCAGTTGTCCTCCATAAAGGAAACGCCCTTGCCCTTTACTGTCTTTGCGATAATTGCTGTGGGCTTGCCGACAAAGCTCTTTGCCGCATTGAATGCAGCATCAATCTCATCGAAATTATCACCGCAGATTTCAATTACGTTCCAGCCGAATGACTTGAACTTTTCAGGAATCGGATAAGGTGAGTTGACGTGTGAAACTGTACCGTCAATCTGAAGATTATTATTATCAATAACGGCAACAAGGTTATCGAGACCCTTGGCAGCTGCATACATCGCAGCCTCCCAAACCTGACCCTCCTGGATTTCGCCGTCACCGAGAACTGTATAAACTCTGAACTGTGCGCCGCTGAGCTTTGCACCCAGAGCCATACCGCAAGCTGCTGAAATACCCTGACCAAGTGAGCCTGTGCTCATATCGACACCGGGTGTGAGCTTCATGCTGGGGTGACCCTGAAGCATAGAGCCGGGCTTACGGAGATTTTTGAGCTCTTCAAACGGGAAGAAGCCCTTGAGAGCAAGAGCTGCATAAAGAGCAGGAGCTGTATGACCCTTTGAGAGAACAAGACGGTCACGCTCTTCCCACTTGGGATTCTTGGGATCAACATTCATCTCTGAGAAATAGAGATAAGTCATAATATCAGCGACCGAAAGTGAACCGCCGGGATGACCCGACTTTGCATTATAAACACCTTCGATGATGCCATGTCTTATCTTGTTTGCCTTGATTTTTAACTGCTTTTTCGCTGCTGCGTCCAAAACAGTCACCTCCGAATTCTGTAAATTTAATATATTTAAACCTTATGATTGTGCGTTTATCTGATTAACGAGAAGATATCTTCTTTATAAAGCTTGTGAAATATTCAGGCAGTTCAGACGATATTTCAACATACCTGCCATCCTTCGGATGCTCAAAGCCAATCAGACCTGCATGCAGACACTGACCGCCCATTGAGACACCGTTTTTAGGGCCGTAAACATCATCACCCGCTACAGAATGACCGATGTGAGCCATATGCACCCTTATCTGATGTGTGCGCCCTGTTTCGAGCCTTACCTTTATGAAAGAGAAATTTTTGTAGGTTTCAAGCACCTCGTAATGAGTTACCGCATTACGTGAATGAGTTGCTGTTACACACATCTTTTTGCGGTCGTTTGGATTGCGACCTATAGGTGCATCCACCGTGCCGCTTGGCTGCTTGAGATGACCGTGAACAACTGCACGATACTCTCTGGTGAAACTGTGCGCCTGAATCTGTGATGCAAGGCTCATATGAGCCTCATCAGTCTTGGCAACTATGAGCAGACCGCTCGTATTTTTATCAATTCTGTGTACTATACCCGGGCGGATGACGCCGTTTATGCCCGAAAGACTGCCTTTGCAATGATGAAGCAAAGCGTTTACAAGTGTGCCGTCCGGATTGCCGGGTGCCGGATGAACAACCATACCGCGAGGTTTGTTGACAACAAGCAAGCTCTCATCCTCATAACGGATATCGAGCGGAATATCCTGTGGCTGTGCCTCGAGCTCGCGAAGCTCAGGCGCAAGAACAAGCACGCTGTCACCCGCTTCTACGCAGTAGCTTTTTTTTCGTGCTCTGCCGTTGACAGTAACACCGCCATCGTCAAACACCTTCTGAACAAAGCTCCTTGAAAGCTCAGGAGCAAAAGCACAGATTGCTTTATCAAGCCTTTCGCCCTCGTCGCCTGATTCAACGGTAAAGCTGAGAACTCTTTTTTCACTCATTTTGCTTTACCTTTCCCTTGTTTAAAGTCTTTGATTATATCCCAGACAAGGTAAGCGACAAGAATAAATTCACCCACGGTAATGAACGAATCCGCAAAATTGAAAACCGGAAAATCAATAAACAGAACCTCGATATAATCAACAACAAAGTGATAAACAACTCTGTCGATAAGATTACCGAGACCGCCACCCATAATCAAAACAACACTTACAAGCATTACCTTTGACTTTATTTTGCGTGCAAATATCAGATAAATACCAACCACCATAACAAGAGCTGAAAAAACGGTAAGAATTTCTGTTTTTCCCTCAAAAAGACTAAAGGCCGCACCGGTATTTTCGACATATCGCAGCTGAATAAAATCAGCTATTACACTTATAACTTCGCCCTGAGTAAGCGACGAATTGAGCACAGCATACTTGATAAGCTGATCCGCCGCTGCAATAGCCGCAACAACAAGGCAACAGATTACAGGTGACATTTACTTTCCTCCGTTATTTTTTCTTGAAAATGCCTCTGAAGAATGACTCTGTATCACTTTCGTCATCGTCATCGTCATCATCATTGTCAATATCGTCGACTACTTCGTAAACCGTGCCGTTTTTGGAAACGTTGCCGCTTTCAATAGAATCGAAGCCTTCGATTGTGAAGTTTTCAAAATCCTCGCCTTCTGCAAGTTCTTCTGCAAAGCTGAATCCTTTTAAATCATCTTCATCATCTTCATCATCTTCAT
>JAFOBC010000338.1 GCA_017382015.1 Clostridia bacterium | reverse complement strand
GTTATAATAGCAAAGTACGGCATCGGGGTGTAGCTCAGTTTGGTATGAGTGCTTGGTTCGGGACCAAGAGGCCATGGGTTCAAGTCCCGTCACTCCGACCACCGAAAAACCGCTCTGTAGAGCCATTTGTGGCTTTGTGGGGCGGTTGTTATTTTGTTCAAAACTGCCTCTGCTGACAATTTGCTGACAAATAGGTACGACATAAGTCGATAAGCACAACAACCAGTAGACTTGATTATGTAGCAATAGAAATATATTAAAGCCCTATCACTTGAACCAAAATGAATCCACAATAATTTCAGGTATCATTTTTATTGAATCTTTGCCAATTGTGCTTTGGGCAAAGAATTTAGTTTATATATTGGTTGTACTTTTGGCATTTGCGTGTTATAATCCTGTTGTTTAATTACTCAAGGTGTAGAAAGAGAGTCCGGAATGAAAAAATTAAATTTATCAGCGCTTATTCCTATTGGTGTATTTGTTGTTTTTTATTTGTCACTTGGAATAGTTTTCGAATATGTTATGAAAATTCCTATGGGTTTCTACAATGTGCCTGTTATTGTGGCTTTTCTCGTTGCTTTACTTGTGGCGGTTCTTCAGACGAAGGGCGTTTCTCTTGATAAAAAGTTTGAAATAATGGGTTCGGGGATAGGCGACAAAAACATCATAACTATGCTCATAATATTTTTGCTTGCAGGTATTTTTGTCGGCGTTGTCGGCAGAGATTCTGCAGAGAGTGTCGCATACTTTATGCTTTCTGTTGCGCCGCCGAAGCTTGCGGTTGCAGTGCTTTTTGTTATAAGCTGTTTTGTTTCTACGGCTATGGGTACATCTGTCGGCACGATTACTTTGATTGCACCTATTGCTGTTGCAATTTCCGAAGGCTCCGGTTTCTCGCTGCCGCTTTGTGTAGGCACAGTTGTTGGCGGTGCTATGTTCGGCGATAATCTTTCATTTATTTCAGATACTACTATTGCTGCTTGTAACGGTCAGGGTTGCCGTATGAAAGATAAGTTTCGTACTAATTTTGCTGTTGTTGTGCCTGCCGCAGTTCTGACTCTTACTCTTATTATTGTGTTATCTTTTAAATCAAACGTTGCTGAAATTGTAAATAAAGATTATGATTTGTTGCATATTATTCCTTATGTGCTTGTGCTAATCAGCGGAATTATAGGCATAAATGTATTTGTTACTTTGCTTATCGGAATTGTTTCGGGCAGCATAATAATACTTGCAACAAATACGGTTGCATTTCCTGATTTGCTTGCCAATATGGGTACGGGTGCGTCCGGTATGTTTGAAACGTCAATGGTTGCAATCCTTGTGGCGGCGCTTTGTGCACTTATCAAGTATAACGGCGGCTTTGAGGCGCTTCTTAACGGAATTCGTAAGGTGTTCAAGGGTAAGAAAAGCGGTCAGCTTGGTATCGGCCTTTTAGTTGGACTTATGGATATTGCTACAGCGAACAATACAGTTGCAATTGTTATGGCAAACCCCATTGCGAGCGAAATGGCAAAAGATTTTGATATATCGCCGAGAAAAACCGCATCAATTCTCGATACGTTTTCCTGTATTTTCCAGGGAATTCTGCCTTACGGTGCTCAGATTCTTGTTGCACTTTCGGTTGTTAATACGTTAGGTTATGAAATGACAGCGTTCCAGATTGTTACAAATCTTTTCTATCCGATTCTTCTTTTTTTTAGTTCACTGGTATTTATTTTTGTTATTCCGGAAAGGTCGAAAAAAGTATAATTTAAGTATGTGCTTAATATTAAAACAGAGCAGCCGTTCAACGGTTGCTCTGTTTTTTGTTAATCAATATTGAATATATCACCATCGAGGGCACTTCTTGCGGCAAGTATATATTTTGATGTATCCAACGGGTCAACATTTCTACGCTTTGCGGTTGCTCCCAGTTCAAGCGGACATTCTTTATAGCTGTGAAATTGAACGCTCATTGTGCCTCTGCCGCTTGTGAATGTTGCGAGGGTAGTGGAGTAATCGAGGCTTGTCTGTACCGGAATAAGTGCGTTAATGATTGCGTTGCTGCCATCGTTAGTGCTGTCGATTACGTTTCCTCTCATGGCAATTACATCGCTCATAACCCTGCCGACGTGTTCGGTTGGCAGAATGAATTTTGCGGATAATATAGGCTCTAGCAGTGTGCTTCCGCCTCGTTCTAATCCGTCGTGAATTGCCATTGGTGTTGCTACAATAAAGTCCAACGGGTGAGTATGTATCAGATGATGTTCTCCACCGATTAGCTTTATATTTACATCGGTTACCTGCCAGCCGAGTCGGCCTTGGTTCAATGCAATAGGAATTGCTTGCTCAACCTGATGCTGATATCGCTCCATAATATCTCTGAACTGTACTTCTGAAGTGAATGTAACACCGCTCCCTCTTTCTGCCGGTTCAATTTCGAATTTCAGCACAGCCCAACACGGTTTGGGCATTGTGTATGCAACAAAGCCTTCACAGCGTGAAGAAACAGTTTCTTTGTAAATAATGGCGGGCGAACCGAATGTAACGTCAAGTCCAAAACGGGTTTGCAGGAGCTCTTCAATAATTTCAAGCTGCATAGTACCCATTACTCGCAGATGTAATTCGTTGAAAGTTTTTATGTACTGCACCTGCAACAGCGGATCTTCACCTGATAATATATCACAGGCATGGCGAAGCTCCTGCATTTGTTCAGGCTTTGATGGTATTACCTGCACAGTAATCAGCGGAGACCTTAACTTACCCGGTTCTATATGTCTGTTTATGAAGTTGGGATCGCCGATAACTTGCCCGATTTTTATATTGCCAAGGCCGTAAATTACTCCGATTTCACCCGAAGATATTTTACCTGTGGGATTGAGATTTGCATCGTAAATTTGTGTGATTTTATGTTGTGTTTGTTTGTGTTCGCCCGTTATGGGGTCGGTACCTTTAATAAAAGTTACAGATTCGCGGGTTTCCAGTGTGCCGCCGTACAGTCGTACCCAAACACCTCTGCCCATATTCTTGTCGTGTTGCGCAGCGAATACTACAGCGCAAAGTTCGTTATTTTGATTGGGAGAGGGTAAGTGTGTTATGACGGTATCCAGTAGCTCTTCAACACCGTTGTTTTTTAATGCTGAGCCGCTGAGGATAGGGTATGCATGGTTTGTGTGAATTAATTCTGTTAATTTTTCACTTAAAAATGTTTGTGAAAACTCTTCTCCGCTCAAGTACCTTTCAAGCAGTTCGTCACTGCTGTCGCATACAATTTCATTGATTGATGCTGCGTCCGACATAATAACCGCATTCGGTGTAAGTAATTTCTGTATTTGCTCTGCAGCTTTTTGAAAGTCTGCATTTTCGCGGTCGGTTTTATTTATGAAAAAAATTACAGGTATATTCTGTTTGCACATAGCTTCAAACAGCACTTGAGTCTGCGGCTGTACCCCTTCAACGGCGCAGACTACCAGAATCGCACCGTCAAGTGCCCACATCGAACGTTCTACTTCTGCAGAGAAATCAGCGTGGCCGGGTGTGTCGATTAAATTTATGCGTATTCCTTTATAGTCTAATGAAACACAGGTAGCCTTTACTGATATGCCGCGTCTGCGCTCTACGGGCAGGTTATCGGTGTGAGCAGTTCCTGAGTCTACGCTGCCAACCGAACGTATTGCGCCTGCGTGTGATAATATCTGTTCCGATAACGTTGTTTTTCCTGCATCTACGTGGGCGAATATGCCGATATTTCTTATTGCTTTCATATTAACTTAACTCCCATAATGAAGTATCATATTGCCAGTATAACAAATTAGTACGGTAATAACAAGTATGTTAGTTTTATGTCCTTGTCAAAGTTGAAAGCAGAACGGCAATATGATATTTCAAATAGGTGAAAAAAGCACAACGGAAATTTGTTATTAAAAAACACAGTGCATTTATCACTTGAGCTTTTGCAATTTGCGTGATATAATACAAGGTATAAATTTAAAATAACTGCTGGAGAATTCTGTATGAACAACATATCTTTACAGTCCTCAACTACCGCTAAACCTTTAAGATTTAAAAACGGTAAAATTAAAATAATGCATATCACAGATACACATTATTTTTATGATAATGTAGATGCTTCTGTTTGGTTGCTTGCGTGCGCCTGCGACCGTGAAAAGCCTGACGTAGTTGTTGTTACCGGTGATAATGTTGATAATTGCCCTGATGCCAAAGATACAAAGTATCTTATTGATAAGTTGATGTCCGTTTTTGATGAGAGAAATATACCTGTGGCTATTACTTTCGGCAACCATGATTCTGAAAGGGGCGCCATGTCCAGAGAAGAGCTGATGGCTTATTACAATACGCACAGCAGTTCAATTTCTGTCGATGATGGCGATGAGCTTTCCGGTTGCGGAACTTATAATATACCGGTTCTTTCTTCTGATGGCAGTTTGGTAGTTTTTAATCTTTGGATTTTTGATTCGAATGATTATGATGACGAAGGACACTACGGCTGCGTTCTTCCTGATCAGGTTGAATGGTATAAGAGACGATCAGATGAATTGAAAAACGCAAATGATGGTAATACAGTTTATTCTCTGGCATTTCAGCACATAATTGTTGATGATGTTTACAGAGCTTTAAAGAAGACAAAGGTAAGAATTCCTTTTTCATATCACCATATGTATAACAAAAAAGAATTTTATTCGTTTTATCGCGACGGCATCAATTTTGGTGCACTGACAGAGACACCTTGTTCAGGTTACCATAATTACGGTCAGTTTGATGCGATGGTGGAGAAAGGTGACGTGCTTGCGATGTTCAGCGGCCACGATCATACCAATGCGTTTGCTGTCAGATATAGAGGTATCGATATATCCAATACAGTCAGTTCACGATATAACAGAGATAGATTTTCTTCTCAATACGGATACAGAATTATTACTGTTGATGAGTCAGATACATCTGTTTATAAAACAAATGTTGTACATTGGTATGGTATGTTTAAGTCTGCTGATGCCAAAGCATTAATCAGTTCCGGTGATAAATTCGGAGCTGAACTTGTTAAAAACGTTATCAAAAACGGTTTGAAACAGAGGTTGCTTCAAACTCTGCTTCGCAGCCTTGGCACAGTGTTCGGATTCAGAAGGATTACATATCCCGATTGTTGAGTTTATAATTTTGAGGATGATAAAATATGAAAATTGCAGTAATTAACGGCAGCCCTAAGGGCAAATACAGTATTACGCTTCAAACTGTTCGATATCTCGAAAAGAAATATCCTGATCATGAGTTTTCTGTGCTCAACGCAGGCCAGCAGATAAAGGCGCTTGAAAAAGATTTCTCCAAAGCTATTGAGCTACTTGAAAGCTCTGACGCGGTTTTGTTTTCGTATCCCGTATACACATTTTTTGCTCCGTCGCAGCTGCATCGCTTTATTGAGCTGATGAAATCAAACAGAGTTGATGTGTCAGGCAAATATGCTACTCAGATTTCTACATCAAAACATTTTTATGATATAACTGCACACAAATACATTGAAGAAAATTCACTTGACCTTGGCATGAAATATATCCGCGGTCTTTCCGCTGATATGGAAGATTTGCTTGAAGAAAAGGGCAGGGAAGATGCCGAGAAGTTTTTTGAGCGATTTTTGTGGTCGGTGAGCGAAGATGTTTTTACTGCCGCTGCGAAAAATGCAACAACATATACTCAGGTTCCGGCAACTGTTGCATCAGCTACCGATAGCAAAAGAAATGAAAAAGATATAATCATACTTACCGATGAAACTGATTCTGCATCGAACCTCAGCGCTATGATTGAGCGATTCAGGAATGTATTCGGTTATTCTACACGAATTGTAAATATTTCCGAATATCCGCTTTCCGGTGGCTGTTTGGGTTGCTTTCGTTGTGCCGTAAGCGAAAAATGTGTTTATAAAGACGGTTTTGATTCATTCTTACGCGATAACATTCAAAAAGCGGATGCGATTGTTTATGCATTCAATATTTCCGACCATTCTATGGGTTCGCGATTCAAGATGTATGATGACAGAAACTTCTGTAACGGGCACAGGACAGTTACAGTCGGTATGCCTGTCGGTTACCTTGTGTCGGGTAATTACTCTGCCGAAAATAATCTTCGTTCAGTAATCGAGGCGCGATGTGAAACAGGAGGCAATTTCCTTGCCGGTGTTGCTACGGATGAATTTGATACTGATCTGCAGATTGATACTCTTGCCAAAACTCTTATGTTTGCTCTTGAGACTGGTCATACTGCGCCGCAGAATTTTTGGGGTGTTGGCGGTATGAAGATATTCCGCGATCTAATTTATCAGATGCGCGGTATGATGCGTGCCGATCATAAGTTTTATAAGAAACAAGGCATCTATGATTTTCCGCAGAAGAATAAGGGTAAGGCGTTACTGATGTATGCTGTTGGTGCGGCGCTCTCAAGCGAAAAAGTTCTTTCGAAAATGGGCAATAAGATGAATGAAGGTATGCTTATGCCTTATGAACAGATACTTAAAAAAATGGATAAATAGCAGACAGTAAAAAACAAGAGCTGGCTAATAGTCAGCTCTTGTTTTTTACTTTTTAAATCCGCCGTTAAGTGTTAAAGTGTTAAGCATAACAATTGAAGTTGTTTCAACATCTTTCCCAAACACCTTGTAGTTGTCAAGTCTTATTTCAACGGTATATTGCCAGGTGCCGTTAACAATTATGCCATTGCTGTCGATTTTTACTTTTACAGTAGGGTTAGTGAAAATGATTTTTGTTTCATCATCGGATATTTCAAGCGGAAGTCCGAGATCTTTAAGTTGATTAGTTACAGAACTAATGTCGCCAACGGCGGTAATTGCGTGGCCGACAGAACCTGAAAGAGCATCTTCTTTAGGACCGGAAATCTGGTTCTTCATAGTCATTTCAATTATTGTGAATTCGTCGCTTTTATATATTTTTGCGGCGGCGACATCATCGGGGACAAGATTGTTATATCCGCCGGTAATGCCGTCTTTATCTTCTGTGTTGTTTGCAAGTAGTTTCGACATTATAGGGGTAATGAATTCAAATACATTAGCAAATTCTCCGTTATTTACAGACATTTCTGTTATCTCAATGCTGTGTTGAGATTTTACGTTGGGATGAGTTTTCTTAGCAGCTTTTTTATATGTATCAACAATTTGTTTCTTTGACCATTCTGAAGTGACCGTAGAAGCTGATGCTGTAGTGCTTATATGTGTTGTTGCTTCAGTTTCTGTCGGAGTTGTTTCGCGCTCATATATTTTAGTTGTAGTTATCCTGTTTTCAGATGTTGAGGATTCAGTCAAGTTGGTGACTTTAGCAATGCTTTCAATAACCGAAGCAGAGGTTGAGTGGTGCGGTGATTCTGAGTTTGTTTCAGACTGTGATTCAGACTGTGATTCGGACTGTGATTCCGGTGCGATTGTGCTATTGCTGTGCGTGCATGCTGTAAAAGAAAAAATTAGTAATACTGAAAGAATTACTGCAAAGAATTTCTTAGTTTCCATATCAATTCTCCGATAAGGTATGATGATTTTTATGATTCAATTATATACTGATTAGCAATGTTCTTCAAGTGATTTTTAGAATTATAATCCGGTGTTTATATGGTACGTGAGCTGTAGAAAAATAGGAATTAATAATTGCTTTACAGCTATTGGGCAAAATTAACAACAGCAGGTGTCAATATTTGTTTATAAATATTTATCAATAAAGAATTATAACACTTTACAGATTGTTCATAAACTGTTATAATATAGTTAATAAACGGACTTTGCTTACGGATTGGTAAAAGCAGTTTGTAAAGGGAGGTAAATAATATGAAGAATTTCGTAAAAATTCCGCTGGTTCTGGTTTCGGTTTTTATGTTTGTAACAGTTTTTGCTGCTTGTGGTAAGGACGAAGTGAATATCGCCGAAACAACTGACGAAAGTACCACCGTTAGTTATGTAATTGACGATGTTACAGAAGCTACTGCAGCTACTGAGACAACTGAAGAAGTTACCACAAAAATATCGGCGGTAACTATAGTAACTACCACAAATAAAGTTTCGACTACAATTAAAGTTCCTGCTACGACTAAGAATGTTAATACAACTAAGGCTCCGGAGACAACCAAGACAGTTGAAACAACTAATGGGTCAGAAACATCCAAGCCTAAGGAGACAACAACTAAAACTGAATTAACAACAAAGGAAGATTTTATTGCTCCGAACTATAGTCTGCTTGTCGGTACGTGGGACGCGAGAATTGAGGTTGAAGGTTTGCCGGTTGAAATTCAGTTTGAATTTTCGATTTTTGGTAAAACAGTAGATGTTGATTTTACTAAGTCCTCTTATGACAATATGACTGATAAAGCTGTTGAGATGGAGCTTGATAGGGTAACAGATGAGGAAATTACAGAGGCGGGGTTTGCTGACAGAGCTGAGTATGAAGTGGCTCTTCGTGCATATCTGCTTGAAGAACTCCCGTATGAAGAACTGAGGAGTTTGTTCAGATCAACAGGTACCTGGGAGCTTATCGGCGATGAACTTACCGTTGTTATAGGCGGCGAAACCATGACGGCTGATACTAAGCTATCCGAAGATGTGAAAAGTTTTGAGCTTGTTGATGCTTATGGGGAAACTATGACACTTGTAAGAAGATGATATATTTTAACCGGATGTTTTGCTGACATCCGGTTGATTTGTTTACTGTCGATGTGTTATAATTCTAAAAATTACATTCGGTGAGGTTTGTATGATTGGCAGTAGGGTTAAGGTGGTTATTGACAGACCGCTTGGTACATATCATCCC
>JAFOBC010000337.1 GCA_017382015.1 Clostridia bacterium | reverse complement strand
GCCCGCCATATACATTGCTCTGACACGGCGTGTAAGAAGGTCGTACGTTTCCTGAAGCTGCTGATTCTTTTCGGTTACAGCTGTTCTTGTACTCGTAATCTGTTTGGTAAGAGAATCAAGCTGAGTCGTAACTAACTCAACCTGCTTCTCAGAGCTTGCAATTTCAGAATTGAGAAGATTATATCTGGTAAGCAGAGAATCATACTCTTTCTGGGTGCTGCTTATCTGGTTGCCCAGACCGTCAACAACATGCTCCTGCTCAGACATCTCATCCTGCACTTTGTCGAGCTTGCCCTGGTTTTCAGCCTTCAGGCTCTCAAGCTCGTCATATCTGCTCTGAAGCTCGTCATAGTCTGCATCCGATGAGGTTGTACCCTCAGCGTATACCATAATTCCGAAAAGCGATGCAACAACAAGTATGAGCGCTATCGCCCTGAGCAGGCGGTTGCGCATTTTATTCGCTGACATTATCGCTGTCATAATCCTGCTCCTTCAAATATTTGTTCATTGAAACAATACTTCCGAACGCACCTGTTACAACACCGGTAGCAACAAACGCAATCAATATGCCCAGCACATAATTCTCAAACGGCACCGGTTCAACCGAAAGCACACCGAGAATATTGCCGACAGCATTGGCGGCAAGCTTGTAAAGACCGAACACTATGCCAAGCGAAATCAAACCGGAAATTATGCCGAGCACAATACCCTCAACCATAAAGGGCCAGCGGATAAACCACTTTGTTGCACCAACAGATTTCATAATTCTGATTTCAAGTCGGCGGTTATACATTGTAACTCTGACTGTGTTGGAAATAATGAAAAGTGAAACAACAAGCAACATAAAAATTACCGCAATACTAACGTAGCCTGCAGTTGACCTGAGGCTTGTAAGCTGACGGGCAAAATCTCTGTTGTGTCTGAGCTGAAGTACGTTATCGAGACCTTCAAGCTGAGTGATAGTCTCATCATACTTCTTCATATCGTGAATTGTTATTTCATAGGCATCAGGCAGAAGCTCAGACTCCATACCGTCAAAAAGAGCGGCGGCACTGCCGAGTGATTCCATAACCTGAGGAAATGCTTCTTCTTTGGGAATAAAGGTTGCTGACTTAACGTTGGTTATTGCATCTATCCTTCGTTCCATCTCTGAAATTTCTTCGTCGGTTGCATCGTCCTCGATAAAGACCATAATGACGTTCTCCTGCGAAATATCACCAAGCATCTTATCGATATTTACAAAAAGCAGGAATGCAACACCAATCATAACAAGGCATGACATCAGCACGGCAACGGATGCCAACGACATCAGCTTGTTGGAGCGGATATTACGGAAGCCCTCTTTTGTGAGGTATGAGAGGCTTGCGGAGCCGCCTCTTTCGGCTTTATTGCTCATCGCTCTCACCTCCGTCCTTCTGTTCAATTTCCGAATTGTAGTTGCGTATAAATTCGTCCGCAACCCTGATAGCGCGTCTGTCCGAGAAATTGAGGTCCTCAAAAACAAGCGGTTTTTCGGGCTCAATCTTAACATTCGAAACGTCGTCCGATACAATCTTACCGCCGCTGATGGTAATGATTCTGCGGCCGTAACGGCGCACAAGCTCCTCAGAGTGGGTTACCATAATGACAGTTGTACCGGAAGCGTTGATCTGGTTGAGCATTTCCACAATCTCAAAAGAACGCTTTGAATCGACGTTACCGGTAGGCTCGTCGGCGATAATAATATCGGCGTTGTTTACAATTGCGCGCGCTAACGCGACCCTCTGCTGCTCACCGCCCGAAAGCTCGTTCGGGAGACACTTAGCTTTGTCAGCCAGGCCGACACGGCTGAGAACATGAGGAACGCGGTTTCTGATTTTTTTCTCTTTTGCACCGATGACTCGCATTGCAAACGCAACGTTGTCGTATACAGTCATATTAGGTATCAGCCTGAAATCCTGGAAAACGATTCCGAGGTGACGCCTGAAATAAGGGATATCCCTTTTTTTCATTGAATTGAGCGAGCGGTTTTTGATGACGACAGAGCCTTCTGTGGCCACTTCCTCGCACATCATAATCTTGAGCAGGGTGCTTTTACCTGCACCCGAATCGCCCACTATAAACACAAACTCACCCTGCTCGATACGCAAGTTCACACCGTCGAGCGCTTTGGTGCCGTTGCTGTAGCTTTTAGATACGTTTTTAAATTCGATCAAAGTATTATCCTATCCTTTTTTGCGTGCCGACATCTTTTGCGTGCCGCTGCGCAGATTCGGCTCAGAATTAATACTTGACGGGGTTAGCGTCAAGGTATTTCTTAACCATCAGGGCTACTTTGAATACGATGGCATCATCAAACTCACGAAGATCAAGACCTGTGAGCTTGTTGATTTTCTCAAGACGATATACCAATGTGTTTCTGTGAACGAAAAGCTTACGAGAGGTTTCGGAAACGTTGAGGTTGTTTTCGAAGAATTTCTGAATTGTGAAGAGCGTTTCGTGATCGAGAGTGTCGATCGAACCGCGCTTGAACACCTCGCGCAGGAACATTTCGCACAGAGTTGTGGGAAGCTGATAGATGAGACGTGCTATACCGAGGTTATCGTAGCTGACAATCTCCTTCTCTGTGTCAAATACCTTGCCGACCTCAAGAGCAACCTGAGCATCCTTAAAGGAGCCGGCAAGCTCTTTGATTCCGTCAACAACCGTACCGATACCGATGAGGCAGTGGATAAACGCCTCACTGTTGAGCGAATCAGCTATTGACCTTGCGAGCTTCTCGAGATCGCGTGTTTCGATACTGGGTCTGACCTCTTTGACAAGTGCGATATCGGTTTCGTTGATGTTGATGACGAAATCCTTAGTCTTGTCGGGGAAGAGATTCTGGATAATATCGAAAATAGAGATATCGTTGTGCTCGGGAATACGGATAAGAAGAACAACACGTGAAGTGTCGGTATTGAAGCGAAGCTCTCTTGCCTTGAGATAAATGTCACCGGGGAGAATATTGTCAAGAACTACATTCTTGATAAAGTTGCCCCTGTCGTATTTCTCGTCATAGAGTGACTTGACGCTGGTGAGAGAAAGCGAAATAACATCCGCATATTTCTTTGAAAGCTCATCGTCACCGTCAACGAATATAACATACTCGGGATGTAAAGCTGAACCGAACGGCTTGTAAGTCTGTCCGTCGACTACGAAAGTCTCACCCCGAAGAATACGCTCCTCGAGCGGGAACGAGCAAACCTCACCGATTCTTCCAAGCTCACTGCAGGAAATAATCGTGCCTGTTTCGTCCATAACGCCTACGGTTCTGCCTATAGCGTCACGCATCTGATGAATCATACCCTGAAAAAGTCTGTTTGACATCCGGAAAACCTCCATAACGATGTTTTGGCTAAAGTGCCCATAATGACAATGTACATTTTACACAATTTTAGCCCTGTTTGCAATAGTTTTTATGATATTTTCTGCTTTTTTTTGCAATGTTGTTCAAAAATCCGCTCAGTATTTGTATTTTTTGCCAAAAACAAACTATCAATTTACCGCTTTGAAGTATTGTCATTTTGCACAAGTGCTCCAAAACAAAACAGCAATTCGACGTCACATATAAGTCAAAATCAGTTGACTTTATTAAAAAATCTTGGTATTATCTATATTACGACAGCGGATGAAGCGGCTTCTCCGCACAAAATTCATATTTCAGGAGGAAATGAAAATGAAGAAAACCTTATCCATCATCATGGCTCTTGTCATAGCGCTCAGTTCATTTGCCGTTATGTCATTTGCCACTGACGAACAGCCCTCAATCATCGATGATATGATTCTCCTTGAAACAGGTGCCAACAAAGAACACGCTGCAACCTTCGCTATGGGCGAAAGAGTTTACGGCAGAATTGAAGGCACTCAGACTGCATGCTACAAGCTTTGCGTCGAAGAGGAGAAGGAAGTAACCTTCAAGTTTGAAACATCAAGCAAGCTCGAAGTTACGGTTGAAAGACACGGCAGCACAGAAAAGCACGTCTTCGACACTGAGGACTCACCCGAGACAACAATCAATCTCAAGAACGCATACTACTTCATCACAGTAAAGAACTTTATCAACACAGACACAGATATGGGCGACCTTGATAACCCCGCAGACGGCAACGAACCTGAAGACGGTAACGAGCCCACAGACGGTAACGAGCCCACAGACGGCAACGAGCCCACAGACGGCAACGAGCCCACAGACGGCAATGAGCCCACAGACGGCAACGAGCCCACAGATGGCAACGAGCCCACAGACGGCAACGAG
>JAFOBC010000336.1 GCA_017382015.1 Clostridia bacterium | reverse complement strand
TTATACTGCCCATAACTGCGTTTTGCAGCTTGCCGATAAGCGACTGTGCAACGCCGGTCATAGCTTCAGCACGGTAACCGTTCTTCCATTCGCAGTAGTCCATTGACTCGTTGACGATTTCGTTGGGAATAACTCGCCTCAATCCGTAGACACACATTTCGAAAACTTCTTCAAGACCCATCAGGGGAAGAATGATTTTCTTATTCATAAAGTTATTGTTGATAGAACCTATGCCGAAGACAGCCATCCAAAGCATATCAGTCCATGCATCTTCGAAAATCCAGAGAGCCTTCGTTGAAAAGCGCTTACGGAGCGGAGCAACAAAGCTGTAGCTGATAAATTTAACGGGGAATGCGGGAATACCGACAATTGTTTTCCAGGTTATTGAACCGATAACGTCGATATAGAAGTTGGTTCTGCTCTTTCCGATACTGAAACCGCTGAGGAATGAAGAAATAACCTGAATGAGAACGGGCTTGTTGGTAACAATAGCCTTCAGACCCTGAATAACGCTCGGGCGTTCAACCGACTGCTGAACTCTTTCGCGGCTCTTGGTGAAGAAGTACATAACGAAAACCGTGGAAAGAATTGCACAAGCCAAACCGAAGCCTGCGAAAAGCTTGGGAAGCTCCCAATCAACAACCTTGTTGATAACAAGATCGTAGAAAATACCGAAAATCTGCTTTGGTAAATCTTCAAAGATATGTGAAAGAAGATGAGCCATTGTTATAAGTCGGGTTCGTTCGACGGGGTTTGGCGTTATGGTTGTCATAAAGCCTGTGTTCGCGATGCTTGTGAACGTACCTGCAGTTTCCTGCACCATCATCATAATCGAGTAGAAAAGCAGCTTGGGAAGATACATTGCAGCTGCACCGGGGAAGATGAACGGAATAACCCAATAGAACAGGCCGATTATCATAAGAGGAATCTGACCGAAAAGCATATAGGGCTTGAATTTACCCCAACGGGTTCTTGTACGCTCAACAATAACACCGATAAATGTATCGTTGATAATATCCCATATGGTTGCTATTGTGTTATGTAACGCAAGATAGTTGAAGTCGATTTTTACAACGTCATAAATATAACGCTCGTAAAAATCGCTGATATTGAGAGTTGCTGCGGCATCGTTGAGGACGTAGGCAACAGTCTCTGACCTGCCGACATAACGTCGGTTTCCTCTATACTCAACGCTTGGTTGGAATGACTTGGATTTATCCTTCTTTTTAAATCCGAGCATAGCGCACCACCTTGTCTTATTTAGTTAATTGCATAATAGCACATTATGCGACTTTTTTCAATACCCATCAAACACAAAACATTGAAAATTAAACCGATGCCTGATTTGAAGTTTTCAATCTTCCAAAGCATCACGTATTCTGTCGGGATAGTCAGTCATAAGCAAATCTGCGCCTGCATCGGCAAGATATTTTGCATCTTCAGCGCTGTTGATTGTCCAATACTGCATTGAAATACCGTACTTGTGCGCATAATCGATAAAGCTTGCTTTGCCGAGATTTGCGACAAGGAGCATTCCGTCATCCCAGTAATACGGCATCTGCAGGCAGGTATAAGCGATATCAGCATCGCTCAAATCCTCATTTCTGAGATATGAACCGTACAAATCAACAATTTCAAACGGGTTGGCAGACCTGTTGATTTTGCCCGCATAATTGCTGTCAATATAGTAGGAAACATCGGGCCAGAAGCTGGCAACGATAACACGGTCTGCAAGGTCATACTCCTGCATAAGAGCGTAAATACCGTCGACAATCTTCGGCGCCCACGGATGAGGATACTTAATCTCAATTATGTATCTGTAAGTATCGGGTGCTTCGGATTCAACGCAGGCAAAAACATCCTTGAGTGCTGTTATCCTGATATCATCGGGTATATCCTCGCCTCTCAAGCCTCTGTACGGGTAGCTGTCACCCGATTTGAAATTCTCACCCATATTAAGCTCACGAAGCTCATCATAGGTCTTTGAAAAAACTGTTGTACCCTCTTTGCCGAAATGCTCTGCGCTGTTACTCATTTCATCAAGCGAAAGGCTGTGATAGAGCACAATTTCGCCATCCTTTGTAAGCTGAACGTCCATTTCAATTATAGCAGAATCGGACGAAGCGTAGACAAGGTTGGATTTGATTGCCATAAGCGTATTTTCCGGCGCCGCACCCTTACCGCTTCTGTGAGAAGAAATGAGCGTATTGCCGTAATCGGGTAAGAAATATACACCCGTATCTTCATTGAGCACCTTGGGTTCTTCAACCTCGGGCGGAGCAAACTAGCTAAGACACATCACGCCTGCAACGATAAAGAAAACACCTTTTTTTGCAAGTGACAAAAGCGAAAAAATCAATCCCTCAAACATAAAAATCCTTCTTTCAAATCATTTCCACAGGTTAATCTTTAAGATTATCCCTCGCTAAAAACTGATTTTATTGCCTCAAGATAGCCGTAACCGTAAAGATCATCAGGCTGGAGATAGCTCGTTTCCGTCCACTCATTCCAGCTGTTGACGGTGATGAACGGAGCTTTCATATCGCCTTTTGCAAGTGAAGCATCGGCAAACGCCTTGACCTGCTCACAAGCTACCTTGAAGTTTTCTGGCGTATTATCCGTAACAACACCCGGCACAAAGTTATTGAAACGCACATTATTATCCCATCCGACAGAAATATTGGGATAGAAAGGAACGTTCAGCGCTGACGCTTCTTTATCCAAGCGCGCCATATATGCCCCTGTAACATCGTTGATGTTACCGTCAAAATCAGTGATACAACCCCAATTGTAGTTTGTTACAGAATCAACGCCGAGAAAATCATACATTTCAGCAGAGGTTACACCCTTTTGCGAATCAGAATCGTCCAACCAGTTGAAAACACGGTCACGCCAATGAACCACCTGAAAATGCAGACCTTTGAAGCCTGCGGCAACGGTTTTTTCGCGGAATTCCTCAATCCCCTTTTTGCACTCATCAGATGTACCGAAAGAGCGGATAAAATTATCAATATCAAAAATCATATAGACAGGACAGCCGTCGATGCAGTAGTAATTTTCCTCAGAAAAATATTTTTCTACAGTTCTGTCACATATATCGGAGAAAATCGACGGATTGACAACACCGCTCCATATGACAGTTGACAAATCCGTATCGGAGTTGCGCTTATCCCAGAGATGTGTAGCGTTATGGTTTGCCCACATAAGGCAGAATTTCATATCCTTATTGTTTCCGGCCTTCAGGAAGCCATCGTTAAGGCAATTCTCAAGAAACGGACGATTATCGTACCAATACCAATCGTAGATAAAGACATTTACACCGTATGAAACAGCGCAGTCAATCTGCATTTCCATAACTCTGCTGTCAGCTTCGTTCACATAACCCCAAGCAGGTATACGCGGCCAACGGCAGCCCTCGTAGCCTTTATTCTTCATCGCTTTGACGGTTTGCCATTCGCCGTAACCCTCGGGCCAGAAAATGCGTGTGCGCGGTTCATCTCCCGTATAAGACGGCCAGACAAATGCGGCAATATCATATTTATTCATAAAATCCCCTCCGAACTGTTTGGATGTATTCTTTCCGCAATCGAATTATTGAACCGAATTATACCACAATCAAGGCAACATTTCAATAAAATTAAAAGTGTTCCCGTTTCAATCAACCATCACTACGCTTTTACTTATCGGCATCCTGTCGGCCGTTATCTTTGAAGATCGGATTAAACAAAACCCACCCTGCCGCAGGATGGGTTTTGTTTAATCATTGTATTATTGCCGCCACAAAAAAATAATGGTCGAAACGCGCGCAAAATTAGCGACGTAGTAGCAACCCTTTATGCTGTTGTACATATCTATTTCATCATCATGAACGCTTTCTCTCAGCACGTCAAGGCACTGCTGTGTATTAACGGGAGAAACAAACTTAATTTCGCTGGCAACTTTATTTGCGCGATATTCCTGCATCAATTTACTTTTTAGCTCAACCATAGACTTTACAACAGGCAGAGGGCATCTGCTTTGAGTACATAAAGGCAGTTTGTATTCAGGATCAAAGATATGGTCTTCTTTAATCTGCTGAGTTGAAAGCAAAAAATAAGCTCTGGAGCAACATGGTTTTGATGACTTTTTATCATAAGTTACGTCAACAAAATAATTCACACCGTCAAGCTTTATCATATTCCAGGCGTGTTTCTCCATTTTTCCGTCGGGATCCGTACCGTAACCAACAACCCTGATACAAGGGATTCCCACCTTACCGCACAAATACTGGTACGCCTTTGAATAACCGTCACACACACATCTGCCGTTAAGCAAAGCGCCCGCCAAATTGTATATATCCTCTGTTTTTGACTCTTGCAAATCATAAATCAAGTTATTTGCCAGATAGTCGTGAATATATAAAGCCTTCTCGTAATCTGACATACTGCCGATTTTTTTCAAAATCCCGTCTGCAACAGATTCAATTTTTTTCATCTTTGCATCAGCCTCATCTTTGGACATAACATAATTCAGCTGTACAATTACATAGGTACTGGTGTAGCTATACTTTATCTCACGGGAAACATAAAACAGCTCAGGCCAATCCAGCATCAGTGTATTTGCGATTTTAGTTACCGTCTGACAATCCAAACCATAAATGACAACCTCTTTTTCGCAGCGCGAAAGAGCTGCAACGATTTTGTCATACGCTTCCTTCTCTTTATCATTAAGCAGTGTTTTGTAATAAACAACTCTCATCAACCAAACTTCCTTCCGTTGTTCAACCGACATCAATCCCCGAAACCAAAAATCGCGGTCGGTTAACTTTGTTCATTATAACAAACATAGTTCGTTTTTGCAATCACTTGAACAAAAGCGATTTAACGCAAAACAGTTGAATTATCGGACAAAAAAATAACCTGCTCGGTTATTTCATTTTCGCACACACTCTGTTATTGTATAACTGAGATTAAGTTAAGGAGCGCAACAATGGATACAGAAAAGGTCGGAAAACAGATTGCGGCATTGAGGAAAGCTAAAGGAATCACACAAAACGAACTCGGCGAGAGAATCGGCGTAACGTTCCAGGCGGTAAGCAAATGGGAACGCGGCGAAACCCTGCCTGACACAGGTATTCTGCCTGACCTTGCCAGAATACTTGAAACATCTATCGACAGCATTCTGCTCGGCGACGAAAAGCGCACAGAGTACAAAGGCAAGTTCACGGTATCGGATATGAGGAGCGGACTCAGCTGTCTGAAAAAATCAGGCGAATATCTGGGCACGGACAACCAAATATACCGCGCAGCAATAAACGGCATCAACACCGAGCTTAATACCGACATAGAAGCAGGATTCAAAGACGACTATCTGTTTGAAGCGTTTCTGGCAGAGGCCATAATCCAGAACCTTGTGGCAGGACTGTACGTTGACCTGAGCGACGTAAAAAACAACTTCAAACACGAGCATTTCAAAAATATTGTCCTGAACTTTTGCAGCAAATACGGAATAAAATAAAACTTGGCAGGAGCCTATTGTTATTAACCTCAAAGTGTGATACACTCTGCCTATAAATCAAACAAGCGAGGTATACGCTTAAATGAATGTGCCGGTTTTAAACCAATATAACATAGAATACTCAGAGCCGCCTGAAAGAATAAGAGAAGCCGCAAGAGCCATTGCCGTGCGCGACGGAAAAATACTACTCACTTACGAAGAAAACACAGGCGTTTATATGTCGCCGGGCGGCGGAGTTGAAGACTGCGAAACACTTGAAGAGTGCTGTATACGCGAGCTGCAGGAAGAAGCAGGCGTTAAGGTAAAACCCATCAGACGTTTTATGACGATTAATGAATACAGCTTTGAAACGCTCTACATAAGCAACTATTTTCTGTGTGAAATAACGGGAGAAGCCGCTCAAAGCCTCACACAAATAGAGATTGAGCACGGCGTAACGCCAAAGTGGCTCGATATTGAAGAAGCTGTAAAAATCTTCTCGACTTACCCAGAAAAACAGCCTGATATCAGAAGCCTGTATCTTCGCGAATACACGGTTTTAGGCGAATACATCAAACAAATATAAGTAAAAGCCAACAGAAACGCTCAGTTTCCGTTGGCTTTTTGATTTTGCATCACAGCTTAAAAATCATTTTTCTCTGATGAGTATAACCATGAAAATATCGATATCAAAAACAAGATTATCGGTAACTTCAAGAAGTTCTGCGTTATGCTCTTTATCGAGCTTATAAACCTCATACGTCCCTCTTCTTCCAAAATCCAGCGAGAGCGTTTTGGAGGGCAAAGAATCATCATCACTGTAATAAGTGATGACGGCAACCGATTTACCTGCTTCATCAACTCCGCAAAGCGAATAGATATTTTCGACCTCATTTTCCGCAACAATTTCTTTTACGCAATCGTAAAAACCACCATACCAATAAAAAGTGTAATAAGTTTTCAATTTCTCATAAGTATAAAAATCAAAAACACCGTTAAAAACAGAAGGACGCGTATCGTAATACATCAGCATATCCACAGGAGAATTCTGCGCGGTACACATACAAGCCATAACAAAAGATGCACCCTTTATACCGTGAATTGTTTTAAGCGAAGCGATATATTCATCCGTCCACCCTTTTACATAGTTCCACTCGTTCAGTATACTTTCTGCGTGCTCATACCCGTATTCACTCAAAAGCGCTTTGATTCTTTCAGCTTTTCGGGCCATATGCTCAGGCTCAACACAGTAAATATGCCACGAAAAGAAATCCAGCGGTACGTTCCTCTTTTGCATTGATGCAAGAAAATCCGCCGCCCAGTTCTCATCGTGAGCAATCGCAGGCCCGCCTATTTTAAGAAACGGAAACTGCGCTTTGAGGTGCTTTGCGGTGATTTCATACAAATCAAAAAACTGCGCTTTTGTGCCGCCCCAAGTGCGCTTGTTCTTCGAATCATCCGGGTCAAGGTCAGGCTCGTTCCATATCTCCCAATATTCTATTCCCAGTTCAAAACCATCCGCCCAACCGTAATTATAATGGCGGATAATATGCTCGCATATTACCGCCCATTTTTCAAAATCCTTCGGCGGCAGAGTACCGTGTTTTTTGACCTGATGCTCGATAGTCTGACCAAGCCTGAAAAACGTCTGAGTGCCTGCATCCAGACAAACCAGAATGCTTTCATCCGTGCAAGCGAAATCGTAAGAATCCGGACAATAAGGATCGGCATCAAAATCAGGGAAAATGCAGGTTATATCATGGCTGTAAGGGCCACCGTATATGCCGCAAACGGCAGAATCGTGGTTTCTGCTGTAAGGAATTCGTGCCGCCTTATAGTCCGCAAAATTACTGCGGAACTGATCGTCAGCGTGCCTCTTGTGCCAAGGGCCTCCATTGGTTGCGTTAAGGATTTTAAAGTCTTTGCCATCACCGTTCAGGTTGAATTTCAAAATTTCCATTTCAAACCTCCGCGCTTTGATTGTGATACGGTTATATCCCGATAATCTCTCTGATTTCTTCTGCCTTGATATCAGAAAGACTGCAACTTTGCGAAACCGCAAGCGATGCGGCAACGCCTGCCGCCTCACCTATTCCGACACAAATAGGCATTACTCTGAAATTGGAATGAGCCATATGCGTGCCCGAAATATTTCTGCCGCAAAGCAGAAGATTCTCTTTAAGTTCGGGCAAAAGACATCTGTAAGGAATCGTATAGCTGTTATCCTGAGGAAAATACTTCTGCGCGCCCGTTTTATCAAGACCTGCCCCTGTAATATTGTGAACGTCAAAATTGAAGTAAGCATCTTTTACAACGTAATCGTCAAATACACGTGCCTCAAGTATATCCTGCTCGGTAAGAGTATATTTTCCTGCAAAGTGGCGTGTTTCGCGCACACCGATAAGCGAAGCTGAGCTGAGAACAAAACAGTTTTCGTACCCCGGCACAAAGCGACGAAGATATTTAACAATATCATCCATCTGCCTGCGGCAGACAAGCATTGCCTGAGTCAAATCGTCTGCATTAGTGCCATCGATACCGATTGCATTTGTCATATTGCAGGTAACAACGCCGGGCAAGGTTGTTTCATACGTCAGTATGTGCCCTGCGGGTGCAGGGATATGCTGCTTCGCAAGCGCCTGAAGCTCACCGTCGGGTGTATCATATGTAGATTCAAACGAACCCAAGAACACAGCCCGGCTGTAATCTACACCGCCAACCTTAAACATCAGCGTTGCCGGCTGCATTTTGTTATCACTCTCACGACCAAGAACAAAACGGGCACCCGAAGCGGCGGCAATATCGCCGTCACCCGTAGCATCTACGGTTACTTTAGCATAAATATCGGTTTTGCCGGACTTATTGACCACGGTTGCGCCAAGCACCTTATCACCGTCACAGATTGCATCAACAGCAAAGGTGTAAAGCATAAGCTTACAGCCGACCTCATCGAGCATCTCAAGATAAAGCGTTTTCAGCTTTTCAGGGTCAATCAGATTCGTTATTTCAGCTTTGAATCTGCCCTCGTTCTTTTCGGCACTGCGGCGCAGTATTTCGTGAAAAAGCGGACTGTCACAACTGCCCGTCCAATGGCTCATAAGCCCCGAGGTGGAAATGCCGCCGACATCACCGCCCTGCTCTACAAGTATAACCTCCGCGCCGTTTTTAGCAGCCGCATATGCCGCCGCGAAGCCTGAAGGTCCGCTGCCGAGCACCAGAACATCCGTATGTAATTCGAAGTTTTTTATCATAGCCAAATCACCTGAAAATTGAATTTACTGATAATCAATTATACCATAGGCAAAATAACATTTCAACAAAGCACAACCACAGACAAAAAGAAGCCTCCGAGGGGTTCCCACCGAAGGCTCAGATTCACCGCACGAAGTTTATTCGGATTTATATAGTGTGAGCTGTTTGTTTTGGTTGCAAAAGCCGAGCAGGATATCTTTTTCGCTTTTATAGCCCTGCTCTTTAATCTGCTTTTTCAGCCACTTATCGTCAAGCCCCATACGTTTCAGGTTTTCGCCGAGTATTCGTCCGTCCATAATTACTTCAGTACTTATACACTCAGCTTCGGGAGTCAGGTTCATATCATCGGGGTTAAGCGGACGCTTTGTGCTGACGGGCAAAACGGTAAGCCTGCCGTTATACTCAAAAACCGCGGTTTGTATATCAGCAAGGTTGAAATACCCTTCCTGCCTGCACATCACCATAAATTCGCTCAAATCAAGCTTTGCTTTTTTGAGATTTTTGCGGTAGATTTTGCCATTATTCATAATTACAGTAGGCGTGCCGTTAATGAATTTTCTCGTTTTAGGAAATTTGGACGTTGTTACGGCAAGCAGAAAAGTTACTGCACCGTAAACCACCATTGCAACAAAAGGCTTGAGCGGTTTTTCAAGCTCGGTTGCAAGCTCAGCCGCAATTGAGCCGATTGTTATACCGGTAATATAATCGAAAAAATCCAGCTGCGACATCTGCTTGTGCCCTATGACCTTAGCAATAACAAACAGCGTAACAGCAGACAAAAAGGACACTAAAATCACTTTTAAAATCTCCATACCCGACCTCCGCAGTTTAGTATTCCCATCGGTGATATGAAAATTCAACGCTTAGTTTTTATAATGTCTCATCAAAATGTCCCGTAAACACGTTACCTCTTTGTGTGACAAACTTTTTATCAGGGTTTTCAAACACGACACTCAAATTGGGTGATTCACTGCCCTCGGGCGCAACAAAGAAATTGTCGGCAATCACCACATCATAAACCTGAGGGCGGAATATTATGTAACCTCTGCTTTTTCCGTAAAGACCCGAAGCGCCGTCGAAAATATTGCCGCTGATTTCAATACCGTGGTGAGCACAGTCGCCGTGATGCCCTACAGCCGGGA
>JAFOBC010000335.1 GCA_017382015.1 Clostridia bacterium | reverse complement strand
GATAACATCGGTGCTCTGCTGCGTGGTGTTCAGAGAACTGAGATCGAGCGTGGTCAGGTTCTTGCAAAGCCCGGTTCAATCAACCCCCACACAAAGTTCTCCGGTCAGGTTTACGTCCTTTCTAAGGAAGAAGGCGGCCGTCACACACCTTTCTTCAACAACTACCGTCCTCAGTTCTACTTCAGAACAACAGACGTTACAGGTGTTATCAACCTTCCCGAAGGCACTGAGATGTGCATGCCCGGCGATAACGTTGTTATGAACGTTGAGCTCATCACTCCCATCGCTATCGAAGAGGGTCTCCGTTTCGCTATCCGTGAGGGTGGCCGTACAGTTGGTTCAGGCGTTGTTGTTTCCATCAACGAATAATTAACTGTTAAATTAACCTAACAGGGGCCGAAAGCAGCGTGAGCTGTTTTCGGCTCTTTCTTTTTTACTTTTTTGGCTGAAATGCTTGCAAAAGGGCAGGATATATATTATAATATCTCTTGTTCAGAAATTATATCTGTCCACTACAGCTTTGTTTTGGTCATGTGGTGTGTGGGTTCTGTGCGACGGTGCACTGCGAACCATGTCAGGCGGGGAACCGAGCAGCATTAAGCAGACCGCACGGTGCGCCACAGTCCGCCTGCACACTGCATGACCAAGGCAAAGCTGTTTTGTTAAGCAAAGCAGAAAGGGAGGCAAGCTTATGATGTACCGTGCGCTATATCGCAAATGGCGTCCGCAGACGTTCAGCGATGTTGTCGGTCAGAACCATATAACAGTCACACTTCAGAACGAGCTGAAGGCAGGCAAGCTTGCCCATGCCTATCTTTTTACCGGCTCTAGAGGAACGGGTAAAACAAGCTGTGCAAAGATACTTGCAAAGGCTGTAAACTGCGAGAATCTGATCGACGGTAACCCTTGCAATGAGTGTGAGGTCTGCCGCGGAATCGATTCGGGCGCGATACTCGATGTGGTCGAGATTGACGCCGCAAGTAACAACGGTGTTGATAACATCCGTGATTTGCGCGAAGAAGCTAACTATACCCCCGTCAGAGCAAAGTACAGAGTATACATCATCGACGAGGTTCATATGCTTTCTGTCGGTGCTTTCAATGCTCTGCTTAAAACTCTCGAAGAGCCGCCTGAGCACGTCAAGTTTATACTCGCAACAACCGAGGTGCACAAGCTCCCTGCTACAATTCTTTCCCGTTGCCAGCGCTTTGATTTCAAGCGTATTGAGCCGGATGATATTGCGGGCAGAATCAATGAGGTTGCCGCAGGCGAAGGCTTTACCGTTGATAACGAAGCGGCTATGCTGATTGCGCGTGTTGCCGACGGTGGTATGCGTGATGCGCTTTCTCTTCTGGATCAGTGTGTTGGTCAGAGCGATAATATCACTGCACAGCTTGTCAGCAACGTTGCGGGTTTTACGGGCAGGGATCATCTTTTCAGCCTTGCTGAGTGTATCAGAAACAGTGATTGTGCGCGTGCACTTGCAATAATCAATGAGCTTCACAATTCGTCTTGTGATATGGAAAGACTCTGCAATCAGCTTATTGAGCATTACAGAAACCTGATGATAATCCGCTCGGTCAATAATCCTGCGGGTCTTATTGTTTGCACAGCTTCGGAGCTCAAGCAAATGGAACAGCAGGCGCTCAGCTATACGCTCGAGCAGATTATGTATATTCTCGGTGTGCTTGAATCTACGTCAGG